>JADKJE010000006.1 GCA_016722515.1 Alphaproteobacteria bacterium | reverse complement strand
GCTGGAACACTTCCCACCCACACACCTGTGTTCATTATTCTATTAGTCAGTGTCGTGCTGTTAGTTGGATTACTGACCTTCGTACCGACCCTTGTTCTTGGGCCTGTGGTTGAACATGTGTTGCTGTTAGGAAAATAATAAGGAGAATTGCTATGATTAAACATACTCGGCCAGAACTTGCTATTCCTTGGAAGGAATCATTTCGGCAATCGTTGATCCGCCTTAGCTGGCGCCATCAAGCTCGCAACCCAGTGATGTTTGTGGTTTTCGTTGGTTCTATCATCACAACATTGCTTTACGCATACGACCTTTTCGTACCACAGAAGGAAACGCCTATTTTTATCGGGGCGGTTTCCTTCTGGCTGTGGTTTACGGTTATTTTTGCCAATTTTGCTGAAGCCGTTGCCGAAGGGAAAGGTAAGGCACAGGCTGCCAGCCTTAAACAGGTACGTCATGAGACGACTGCTAAAAAATTAAAAAACGCACATGACAGGAATGTCCACCAATCCGTTTCCAGTGACACGTTACGTAAAGGTGACCTTGTCTATGTGCAGGCTGGTGATTTTATACCGGCTGACGGCGAAGTCATCGAAGGCATTGCTTCCGTTGATGAAAGTGCCATTACCGGTGAAAGTGCCCCAATTATCCGCGAAAGCGGCGGCGACCATAATGCCGTTACCGGCGGAACACGTATTCTTTCGGACTGGTTGGTCATCCGTGTAACGTCTGATCCAGGCGAATCATTCCTCGACCGCATGATTGGCTTGGTTGAAAGCGCCAAACGTCAGAAGACACCGAACGAGATTGCCTTATCCATTTTGCTCTCTGCAATGACGATTATCTTCCTGCTCGTATGCGTCACCTTACTCCCTTACTCCCTGTACAGTATTAAAGATGCTGGTCAAGGGGAAGTCATTAGTATCACGGTGGTGATCGCGCTGTTGGTATGCCTCATTCCTACCACCATCGGTGGCTTGTTATCCGCTATTGGTATTTCGGGAATGCAGCGTCTGATTAAGGCGAATGTTATCGCCACATCAGGTCGTGCTGTAGAAGCTGCCGGAGACGTCAATGTGTTACTGCTTGATAAAACAGGCACGATTACGCTCGGCAACAGGCAGGCTGTGGCTTTCTATCCATCCGGTACAGTTTCGGAAGATGAATTGGCTGAAGCTGCTGCACTTTCCTCCCTTGCTGATGATACTCCAGAAGGAAAAAGCATCGTTGCCCTCTCCCGCAATAAATATAAGATTGCGCTCCCACAACTCGAATCACTGAAAGCAACCTTTATTCCTTTCAGTGCTGAAACCCGCTTTAGCGGCGTTCAACTGGAAAATCGTCTTGTACTTAAAGGCGCTCCAGATGCGATCAAAAAACATGTCGAGAACATGGGACAAGTTGTTGCTGAAGATACGGTTTCTAGAATTGAATTTGTTGCACGACAAGGTGGCACCCCCTTGTTAGTAGCCGATGATAAACGCCTGCTCGGTGTCGTCCATCTTAAAGATATCATTAAACCGGATATTAAAGGCCGACTGGCTGAATTGCGGGCGATGGGTATCAAAAGTGTGATGATCACAGGTGATAATCCACTCACTGCAGCAGCCATTTCCTCAGAAGCAGGCGTAGATGATTTTATTTCCGAGGCCACTCCTGAAATCAAACTCCGCTATATTCGCAAAATGCAAGAAGGTGGAGAATTGGTAGCAATGGTTGGCGATGGCACCAATGACGCACCTGCCTTAGCCCAATCAGATGTTGCTGTAGCGATGAACAGCGGCACTCAAGCCGCTAAAGAAGCTGCCAACATGGTGGATCTTGATTCTGACCCCACCAAACTGATTGAAGTGGTGGAAATCGGCAAGCAATTGCTGATGACACGGGGAGCCTTAACTACGTTTAGTTTAGCCAATGATATCGCTAAATATTTTGCGATTATCCCTGCGGCATTTGCCACAACGTATCCAGCGCTGAATGTGCTCAATGTCATGCACTTAGCTTCGCCGCAAAGCGCTATACTCTCTGCTGTTATTTTCAATGCGCTTATTATTATTGCTTTGGTTCCATTGGCGCTTCGCGGTGTCAAATTCCGTGCCATCAGCGCGTCTGCTTTGTTACGCATGCATGCCTTGATTTATGGATTGGGCGGAATCATTGTCCCTTTCATTGGGATTAAAGCCATTGATATTTTACTTACCCTGCTAGGACTCGTTTAGGAGAGATTTATGCTGCAAACATTTCGTCAAGCTGCCCTGATGCTCATAGTACTTACCGTGATATGCGGTGGCCTCTATCCAGCACTGGTAACAGGAATTGCAAAAACATTATTCCCTAATCAGGCAGAAGGCAGTATGATTAAGGATGGGAATGGAAAAGTCATCGGGTCGCCATTCATTGGCCAACACTTTACCAATCCCACTTATTTCTGGGGGCGTTTATCAGCCACATCGCCTGTGCCTTATAACAGCGCCGCCTCCAGTGGATCAAACCTCAGTATCGGCAGTGGCGATCTTATGAAAAACGTTCAAGCCCGCGTTGATGCACTCCGACTAGCCGACCCAAACAATCATGAACCTGTTCCTGTTGATCTGGTAACCGCGTCTGCCAGTGGGTTAGACCCCCATATCAGCATCGCAGCTGCTAACTACCAGATAAAACGTGTTGCTACAGCACGTGGGATTTCAGAAGAATACGTCAAAAAAATGGTCGCACTCCATACGGAAGGACGAACATTGGGTATCTTAGGAGAACCTGTCGTCAATGTCTTGTTGCTCAACCTGGCATTAGATCGTGCTAGCCGTGAGGGGGGTAAATAGTTTGAACGATACCGTCCGTCCAGATCCTGATAAATTACTACATAAAATCCAGAAGGATGACCATTTTTCTGGGCGCGGGATTCTTAAGATTTTTTTCGGCGCTTGTGCCGGAGTTGGCAAAACCTACGCCATGCTCAACGAGGCTAAACATCTGGCTAATGAGAATGTTGATGTTGTCATTGGCCTGGTTGAAACTCACGGACGCAAAGAAACACAAGCGCTGGTAGAAGGGCTGCCAATCATTCCCCGCAAAATCATCCGTCATCGCGATGTCGACATTTCAGAATTTGATCTTGATGCTGCGCTTGAACGCAAGCCAGCCTTTATCATCCTTGATGAATATGCACACACCAACGCCCCAGGCTCTCGCCACCCCAAACGCTGGCAGGATGTAGAAGAGTTGCTGGATCACGGCATCCATGTCTACACCACGCTTAACGTGCAGCATCTTGAAAGTATCAATGACCTGGTTGCCCGTACCTCTGGTATTCACGTACGCGAAACCGTCCCCGACAGTGTTTTTGATCAAGCCCAATATGTATCGCTTGTGGATATCCCTACTGAGCAATTGCTGGATAGGCTGAAAAATGGAAAAGTCTATCTGGCTGAGCATGTCCGCGCTAAAGCCGCAGAACATTTCTTTGAAAAACGTAACTTGATCGCACTAAGGGAAATGGCCTTGCAGCGAATGACCGAACGCGTTGACGCACAAATGGGTATGGAAAACACCGACACTAGCAACCGTGAAGCCTTTATAACGGAACGCATCTTAGTTTGTGTAGGCCATGACTCACTTTCAACACGCATTATCCGACATGCCAAACGTTTAGCAACGCGGATGAAATCTCCCTGGTTTGCTGTGTATGTGGAAACCAGTCGCCATTATCGTTTAGATCAACGCAGTCGGGACAATGTTGAAAGCAACCTTCAACTCGCTGAACGTATGGGTGGAATCGTCGTCGTTCTCAAAGGCGACAATGCCGTAGATGAAATCCTCAATTTTGCCAAGGAAAAAGCTATTTCGCGCATTGTAGTAGGGCTAAGGCATCGTGGCTGGATACGGGATGTACTTGCTGGTACGCTGGCTGAAAAATTAATACGCCGCAATAACCTCGTTGAAATTAACGTCATTACGGATAACAAGGGACGATCTAATTTCCGTTTACTCATTCCAACACTCAGTACCAAACCAATAGGCTACGCATCAGCTCCAGTTGTGGTTGGCTTATGCACGCTTGGCTTGCTGCCACTTAGGGATACGATTGAAGCCACTAATCTGGTCATGATTTACTTAATTGGCGTGATGCTGGTGGCGATGCGTTATGGCATCGGGCCATCGGTTCTTACTTCTTTCTTGGGGGTAGGTGCATTTAATTTCTTTTTCACAGAACCTTACTACACGTTTAACGTACTAGACACACGTTACCACCTCACCTTCTTCATGATGTTTGTCGCCAGCCTCATTATCGGTTCGATGGCATCCCGTTTAAGCCTGCAAATCACCTTGTACCGCAAAAAAGAACAAGAAACACGGCGTCTTTTATCTCTGGCAAAATCATTAGCCTCGACGCGAAAACATGAAAGCATAGGGCATGAAGCAGCACGCTACATTGGGGAGATTTTTAATGCGATTGTGACCATTTGGTATCCTTCAACCGGAGACCAACCACTTTCGATCATTTCCAATATTTCATGGGATGCAGATCTGCGTGAAAAAAGCGCTGCTTTCTGGGCATTTGAAAATGGACAAAATGCCGGCAACGGCACCGATACTCTCAACAGCACCAAAGGATTATACATTCCCCTGATGGCCGAAGGCGAAGTAAAAGGAGTGCTGGGAGTGATCCCTCAGGATAAGCCAGAATTAGAACCCGAACAAATAACCATGGTAGAAGCCTTTGCAACCATCATTGCCATTTCTTTTCAACGAGCCAATAAAGCCCTTGAAGCCGAAGAAAGCAAAGTCGCCGTAGAAACCGAGAAATTGCGCAATGTCCTGCTTCAGTCCGTATCCCATGACTTACGAACACCCTTGGTTTCTATTACCGGCCTTTCAAACCAGTTATTAGAGAAAGTTGACGGCTTGGCAACCGACGTTCGCGACATGATTAAAACCATTTATGATCAAAGCACATTATTATCGCGAATGGTGAATAATGTCTTGGATATTTCGCGGTTAGAATCCGGTAAAGTTGCGTTAAACCGCCAGCCTTATTTTCTGGATGAAATTATTGGCGCTGCCCTTCTTCGCCTCAAAACCTTACTACCCGAAGATGCCGTGCAAACCCATATCGAAACAAACGAATTAATCGAAATAGACGGTTTGCTGATTGAACAGGTTTTCACCAACTTACTTGAAAATGCCTGTCGTTCCTTTAAAGGCGACGGCACGCTGAGCATTGCGATCCAGGTTGAAGTACGTGCCGATGACGTTAAAATATGCATCACGGATAATGGTCATGGTCTTGCCTCTGGCGAAGAACAAAAAATCTTTGATAAATTTTATAAAAGCAATCGCGGAGGGACCGGTCTTGGCCTTGCTATTTGCCGCGCTATTATTGAAGCACATAACGGCCAAATTTGGGCTAAAAACAACCCTGACTGTGGTGCTGTATTTTGTTTTACCCTCCCCAACCGTTCTAAACTGATAACGGAGAATAACGATGCCCACACCGTTTGAAAATTTTATCCCTTCCATTCCGATTCTGGTGATTGAAGATGAACTGGAAATACAAAAATTTCTTTCCAACGCGCTCACCTCGCACGGCTATAAAGTCACCCTCGCAGAAAATGGCCGCATCGGCCTACAACAGGCTGTTGCCGCACATCCCGAACTGATCATTTTAGATTTAGGCCTTCCCGATATGGATGGACATCACGTGATCCAGTCTATTCGCGAATGGAGCCAACTCCCCATCATCATCCTGTCGGCCCGCGGCCAGGAACGCGAAAAAGTCTACGCACTTGAAAACGGTGCCGATGACTATCTGACCAAACCATTTGGCCTAGCCGAATTATTAGCACGCATGAAAGTAGCCTTAAAGCATCACCGACAACTAAAATCAGGACATGATGCTGTTTTTTCGTTTATTGATTTAAGCATCGATTTCAATAAACGCTTGGTGCTGCTAAAAAATGAAATCGTTCACCTCACACCCATTGAATATCAACTACTTTCCATCCTGGCTAAACACGCAGGAAAAGTGATGACCTATTCGCAGTTGCTCAAAGAAATCTGGGGCAAGCACGCGCTAGAAAATAATAATTACCTGCGTATACACATGCAACATTTACGCCAAAAACTCAACGACGATCCCATTAAGCCCATCTACCTGAACACCGAACCAGGCGTAGGCTATAGGCTAAATGCTGAGGAATAAACACGGCGTTTAATTGATAGAACCATCAACTTCAGACGGTTTGCATTCTAGCCCGGATATTTCATGAAGGCATGAAGTATCCGGGCTAGCCAATAGTTCCGTGTTATGTCTTAGTCTTCTTGTGGATAATCGATTCGCTATAACCTTGTTTGTTGCGTCTCTGTGCAATAAAAACATCACCTGAGACATGACAAAAAGCCTCAAATTCTGATGGGGCCCGAGGATCGTCGGCGAGCACTTCCACGGAACAACCGTCAGGAACCGCTTTCAAGAACCGCCTGAGCATCAACACCGGCATTGGACAACGCAGCCCCCTGGTATCACACAGATAACCGCCAGAGTCGCCATCGGTCATTGATTGGCAACCTTAGTCTCGGCATCGGCTTCTTCAAGCGCTTTTTTAGCTACATGGCTTAACTGGATATGCAGTTCCTGTAATTGTTTAGGTGCAACACGCGATGGCGCTCCCATCAATAAATCTTCAGCTTTTTGATTCATCGGGAAACAAATCACTTCACGGATATTAGGCTCGCCCGCCAGCAACATGACCATACGATCAACACCAGGAGCAAGGCCACCGTGTGGTGGTGCACCAAAACGGAAGGCACGCAGCATGCCGCCAAAATTTTCTTCCACGGCATCTTGATTATAACCGGCGATTTCAAAGGCTTTGATCATGATATCAGGACGATGGTTCCGAATAGCACCACTGGATAATTCTATTCCATTGCAGACGATATCATATTGAAACGCCACGATATCGAGGGGATTCTGGTTGAGCAACGCATCCATACCACCCTGCGGCATAGAGAAAGGATTATGGCTGAAATCGATATGCTTACGCTCTTCATTATATTCGTAGAAAGGAAAATCAACCACCCAGCAAAACCGGAATTCATCCTGCGGGATGAGCTTGAGTTCTTCACCAAGTAACGTTCTAACTTTACCGGCAAGATCAGCCGCTTTAGCGACCTCATCACAGGCAAAAAATACCGCATCGCCATTATGAAGGCCAGCCACTTGACGGATAGCCTGTAATTCCTCTTCTTTAAGCAGCTTAGCGATGGGGCCTTTAGCAACACCATCATCACCGAAAATAATATAAGCCAACCCACCAGCTCCCTGCTCTTGGGCAAAAGCCACTTTTTTATCGAAGAAGCTGCGCGGCTCATTCGCCACTTTGGGAGCCGGAATAGCACGAACAACCGAACCATTGCTGATGGATTTAACAAAAATCGAAAAACCAGAATTTCTGAATATCTCCGTTACATCAGCAATTTCAATTGGATTACGAAGATCGGGTTTATCACATCCATATTTCAGCATTGAATCTTTATAGGTAATTCTGGCAAAGGGTGGTTTCGTTACTTTTTTGCTGGCAAATTCAGTAAACACTTCATATAGAACCGGTTCAATAGCGGCAAATACATCGTCTTGCGTGACAAATGACATTTCCATATCAAGCTGATAAAATTCACCAGGTGAGCGATCCGCACGTGCATCTTCATCACGAAAGCAGGGGGCAATCTGGAAATATTTATCAAATCCCGACACCATCAGCATTTGTTTAAATTGCTGAGGTGCTTGCGGCAGAGCATAGAATTTACCTGGATGGAGACGGCTAGGCACTAAAAAGTCGCGCGCCCCTTCAGGAGATGAAGCGGTAAGAATAGGGGTTTGAATTTCCATAAAACCACGATCAGTCATTTTGCGACGAAGAGCGGCAATGACAGATGAACGCAACACGATATTCGCATGCAATTTTTCGCGGCGTAAATCGAGGAAACGATAGCGCAAACGGGTTTCTTCCGGAAATTCGCGGTCGGCATTGACTTGTAGCGGCAGCATATCGGCTTCAGATTCAACGATAAGTGTTTCGGCAGCGACTTCAATTTCACCGGTGGCCATATTGCCATTCACGGTTTCAGGTGACCTGGCAACCACGTTGCCCGTAACCGTAATCACGCTTTCAAACTTTAAGCGGCTGGCTTCGTCCACCAGGTTGCTCTCCGGGTTAATAACGCATTGGGTAATCCCGTAATGGTCGCGTACATCAATAAATACCAGGTTTCCATGGTCACGACGGCGATGAACCCAACCCGAAATACGGACAGTCTGGTTGATATCTGAAGCGCGCAATTGATTACAGTGATGGCTACGGAAGGGATGCATAGAATTCCTTAAAAAAGAACAGAGGAAAACCGCATTATATGGGAAAAACCCTTGATTGTTAAGCACTAAGTTAGAACGGTTACGGCTGTTGCATCGGCCTTGTTTTCGTTTCAGCAAGACGTTGCGTATGAAATCCTATCGGTGCTCTTCCATTGACTGACTGTTAGGCACAGGTGGCGGGCGAATATTCTTTATTGTCTTTATTGTAGTAGACTATACTGGTTAAGCCTTGCCCACAGAAGACAGAAGAACGTGATGGATGAGCACTGTACTTTGAGAAAAAATATTAGTATTCTTTGGCTTTAAGCGATCAAGATAAAGCCCACATGTCATTGATTCAGACAACTTCCGAACTTAAAGCGCTGTGTAGCCCACTCGCGCATGAACCATTTATTGCGGTTGATACCGAGTTTATTCGGGAAAAAACCTATTATCCTCAACTCTGTATCCTTCAGGTTGCAGCACCTGGTGGCGCATGTTTTGCCGTTGATGTGCTGGCCGAAGGGATGAATCTGCAGCCACTTTACGCGTTGTTTGATAATCCAAAGGTTGTGAAAGTCTTTCATGCCTGCCGCCAGGACATTGAGATTATCTTGCATCGGCATGGCAAAATCCCGTTCCCGCTGTTTGATACGCAAGTGGCCGCTATGGTCTGTGGATTTGGTGATTCGGCTAGTTATGGTGCATTAGCAGAAAAATATTTGGGGATCGAAATTGATAAAAGCCATCGTTTTACGAATTGGGCCAGAAGACCATTGTCGAAAGAACAATATGATTATGCCTTAAACGATGTGCGTCACCTGTGTGATATTTATCAGCGCATTGACCACGAATTAAAAGAATCAGGACGTGATGCTTGGGTAGCTGAGGAAATGGCCAATCTGCAAAACAAAGATGTGTATATAACTGATGTTGAAGAAGTTTGGAAAAAAATGCGCCTACGCAGCCATGCAAAGTGCTTTACCCACCGCGTCAAGGAACTGGCTAAATGGCGTGAAATCCAGGCGCAGCACATGGATGTGCCGCGCGGCTTTGTTTTAAAAGATAATGTGTTATTGGAAATTGCAGCAGCGGCACCACAGACCATCGATGAATTAATGGAGATTCGAGCGATACCTGAAGATCTCCTGTTGACTCCCTTTGCCACCGAGGTGCTGGATATCATTGCCAAAATCAATGCCGTTGAACCTGATGACCTCCCGACCTTGGTTGAACGCAGCCATACTCCCTCACATATCAAACCGGTGGTGGAGCTGTTGCGTTTATTATTAAAACAACAATGTATGGTCTCACATGTAGCCGAAAAACTGGTTGCTAACGATGACGACTTACATGTCATTGCCAAAGACGAAGATAGCCACTCACCTAGTGTGCCAGCAATGTATGGCTGGAGGTATGAAATATTTGGGAAGTTTGCCATGGAACTTAAGAAAGGCAATATGGCCTTTACATTAAGGGATGGGAAAATTGTGGTGATTCCACTGAAACGATAAAATGGGGTTTAGAAGCCAACATGCGATTGCACGGCCCTAAAATCGAGCTTCTCCCTTTTTTTAACTGTTGATACTTTTCACACGTTCCTGTTCTCAAGGCCATGGTTGGTCTTGCAACCACCGAGACATTGGCCATGCCAGTCGCACTCATCGTACTCGCCTTCAGCTCATTCTGTGAAAATGGCTGAATATGACGGAGTTTGTGGGTCATTACCTGCCCCAAAAAAACCGTCATTCTTGCCCTTTTTAAGCAGTATAAGCCTAGGCGAGTGCTGCTTAAAAAGGGCGGGAATCCAGTACAATAGCTATTGCGCGACTAGCGCAATTCCTTCCTCACTTCGCTTAAAGCAGAGAAAACGCTTCCTATTTCAGCGGATACACGCAATGCTCAATCAGTCCCTGCCCTGGTGCGGCATCGCCCCAGTTATCAATGGCCAATGCCATTCCCACAAATGCGCCGGGGGGGAATTCGATTTTTAGTTTCTGTAGCGTTGCGACATCTTTAAAATCGCTCATCAGCATCACAAATTGATGAATCCCAGGATTATGCCCCACCAACAACACCGATTGCACGTGATCATCCAATTTCTGCACGGTAGTAAGGATGCCTCCGGCGGTCGTATAATAAAGTTCATGCGAAAAAATAACGTCTTGTTCGCGTTCCCATCCTTGCAGCAGATGTTCAGCAGTTTCTCGTGTTCTAAGTGCATCCGAACAAAGAATGACAGTGGGCTGAATCGTTTGTGTTTTAAGAAATACCCCCAGGTTTTTCGCCTGTTCTTTGCCGTGGGCCGTTAGTGGTACATCCCGGTCGGATTCCTTTGATCTATTATCTTTTTGCGCATGCCGAAGCACGTAAATATGCCGCATAGTTAGTCCCATTCTATAAAGTTTCAGTTTAGCATAAAAACCAAATTAACCAAATGATTAGGAATGTTGGTTATAACGGCTAGATTGCTACCTGTGTTCACAGGATTGTTTTCATTTCCTTTTTTATTTTGTTTTTCATTTTGATGTTCATTTTGATGTTCATTTTAATTTTCAAACTTCAACCCCTTGGAACCCATGATTTTGACCTTCATCACTCCCTTTCTCCTTTTTATCATTGGCCTTGCACTGGGCAGTTTTGCCACCATGGCCAGCCATCGCATTCCCCGCAAAGAAGGATTGGTGGTTGAGCGTTCGCATTGCCCGCACTGCAACCATGCGCTTGGTGTTAAAGATTTGTTCCCGCTTTTTTCGTGGCTGCTTCAACGAGGCAAATGCCGCTATTGCAAAAAACCTATTTCGCGGCGTTATCCGGTCATCGAACTGGTCACGGGCAGCTGTTTTATGATCCTCTATTTCACCCACGGCGTGACCCTTCATGCCTTGCCACTTTATATCTTAACGGTGTCGTTGATGATCCTAGCGGTGATTGATCTGGAACACATGATTATTCCCGATGGCTTACAGATTTTTCATCTGTTACTGACCATTATTCTTTTCATCTGGGGCTGGCTTAATTCGATGGAAGCGTTGCTTGGTGCCGCCATTGCCGCCGCCATCGCGTTGTTTCTTCACTATATTTATGGCTGGCTGCGCAAAAAGGAAATGCTTGGCCTGGGCGATGTAAAATTTATCCCCATCTGCGGTGCGCTGGTTGGCCTTCACTCGGTGGTTTTTTTCTTCCTGCTGGCTGGTTTCAGCGGCACCATCCTGGGGTTGTTCGTGCGTGCTTATAAAGGCACCTGCCACTACCCCTTCGGCCCAGCCCTGGCCCTTTCATTATGGATGTGCCTGGTGTTTGATGCCGGCAACTGGCTGGGGCATTTTGAGATATGGCTGGAAACCATACTCCTGGGGCCGGTGCACTCGTTTGTTAGGATTTAGGTGGGGGGGGGTTTTGGGAGTGGGGTGTTTTGGGGTGGAGTGGAGTGGAGTGGCTTGGTTAGTAAGCTGATGATACCTGATGATAACCTCCATTGATACGCTGATAGGCATTGCATCTTAAAAAAAATGATGCTATATTTGCCCTCCCGCTCAATGTTTTGACTACCTGCGGATGGGTGGCCGAGCGGTTTAAGGCACCGGTCTTGAAAACCGACGTACGTGAAAGCGTACCGTGAGTTCGAATCTCACCCCATCCGCCATTTCCTTGTCCGAGACAGTCCCAAATCATCCGAAAATCCTATACAAATCAAGACTTCTAGGTTATAGTTGGTCTTATAACGTCCATCCGTATTTAGCAAAATCCGGGGGCATATAGGGGCACTTCTGGGGGCATCTATATGCCCCCAACTGGAGATGCCCCCAAATGCCACTGACTGATATACTCTGTAAGACCTCGAAGCCAGAACCTAAAGCTAAGAAGTTATCTGATGATAAAGGCCTCTATCTGGAAATCACCCCAAGTGGAGGCAAGTACTGGAGAATGAAATATCGATTCGGTGGGAAAGAGAAACGATTAGCGTTTGGAGTGTATCCAGAAGTTTCATTAAAAGAGGCACGGGATAAACGAGATGAAGCCCGTAAGAAACTAAGAGATGGTATAGATCCCTCAGAAGCAAAAAAAGAGGCTAAGCGTCAGGTTCTTCTCAAAACAGAAAATGGCTTTGAAACGGTAGCAAGGGAATGGCACGAAAACCAAATCCCCAGTTGGACACCCAGACACGCTAATTATGTGATCCGCCGTTTAGAATTAGACATCTTTCCTTCCCTGGGTCACAGGCCGATAGAAGAAATCACAGCACCTGAATTGTTAGCCGTATTGCGCAAAGTAGAAGCAAGAGAAGCTATAGACCTAGCAAAACGCCTGTTACAGTCATGTGGACAAATTTTCAGATACGCCACTCTCACAAGAGACCTTCAATACGATATATCCGCGGCATTAAAAGGCGCACTCAAAACTCGTAAACGAGAAAACTTCGCACATCTCAAAGAAGATGAACTACCTGGATTCCTAGCCACATTAGAAAACTATGACGGAGACCTGCAAACCAAACTTGCTCTCAAGCTATTACTCAACACCTTCGTCCGCACGACTGAATTACGCGGTGCAAAATGGGAAGAGATCAATTGGGAAAAAGAAGAGTGGCGTATTCCTGGTGAGAGAATGAAAATGGGTATGCAGCATATCGTGCCGCTAACCAAACAATCAATCGATATCCTAAAACAATTAGAGAAAATCAGCGGCCACCGTGAATTGATATTCCCTAACCGCATTAAGCCAACACATTTCATTAGCGAAAACACGATGCTGTTTGCGATCTACCGCATGGGATACAGATCAAAAACAACCGCACATGGTTTCCGCGCCACCGCATCAACTATCTTGAATGAACATGGATTCCATGCTGATGTGATTGAACGACAACTTGCTCATGCTGAACGGAATAAAGTGAGAGCGAGCTATAATCATGCCCAGTATTTACAGGATCGCAAAAAAATGATGCAATGGTGGGGAGATTATTTGGAAAATGCAATCCATCGTTCAAAATCCTAAACCAATCAAGCATCAGGAGCGACTGATAAATGTCAGAAAAACGATCAGAGCATATAATTTTCTTAATCAATCGGCAGTTTAGATTTGCTAACTTAGATGCGGAAGGTCAAGAACTCGAGAGGTTAAGACAGGAGATTGCTGTATTTCGCCGCCAGCTTGAATCAAAAGGACAGGATGAAATTCTAAAAATATATCAGGAAGAACTTTTAAAATCCGAGGAAGAAGAACGATTTAAAATAGAACAATTTGAAAATAGCCTGTTTTTTAATCAACCCACTGCCTTCGCTGATTATGATTTTTGGAGTAAAGCTGCATATTGGGAACTGGAAGAGGCATTATCACTTTCATTTGGACGCAATCCCTATCTCGTTAATTGGAACAATTTAGAACAATATATACGTCAATCACCTTTTGTCGGGCGGTTTTTAAAATTAAAGGAATTGATTGAAAGAGCCCATGATCATGGTCAATTATCAGATCCGATTTCACCAAAATATTATATTGAATGGATTCAACGCTATGACATAGAATTTCCACCTGAGTTGGAGGAACTGGTCTTAGGAATAGGAAATAAACCCAAACGCACCTCAACTTCAACTAACATCAAAATAGAACACGATAAAATGATCGGAGAAAAAGATGCACAAATCCTATCTCTAAGAAATGAGATAGATGACTTAAACAAACAAATATCTCAATTAACCGAAGAACAACTCTCTTCTAGCCAAAAAAGATCGGCAACCAAGAAAATTAAGACGCTGCAAAAAATTGTTTTAGGACTGGCTATTTCAAAATACCGCTATAACTTTCAATCACAGAAAAACACTTGCACCACAAGGATAATTGGTGATTTAGATACGGCTGGCTTTTCAATTGATGATCAAACGTTGCTTGACCATTTACGTGAAGCTTATGAGTCACACAAAGAAGCATTAGAGAATTCTCTTTAAATTAGGAGAATTCTCCTTTTTGTTAGGCTAATTCGGCCACAGCCCATATTAGACAACTTAAGATGACCTTGTCTTTAATTGAACAAGGTTATCTTTATGAATCATTTTTCTGAACTACCCGAAACCGGATTTCTCCGTGTTCGCGACATATTAAAATTCATTCCTGTGGGTAAATCCACCTGGTGGGAAGGAGTCAAAAGCGGACGCTTTCCTAAACCTGTCAAACTTGGGCCCCGTACGACTGCGTGGCGGGTGGAAGATATCAGGGAGTTTATTTCCCAACACAATCACAGCACTTCTAATTAACAAAAAGGTTGCTTTGATTATGGGAAAACGAATCTATCCCCTCAACGTCATCAAATATTGGTACTCATACGATCTTGATGAAATATGCCAACTCTACTCTGATCACCGTTTACATAAACAAACGGTAAGAAGATGGATCAAGGAGGGCTTGCCTACCATTGATAAACACACACCTGGATTAGTCTATGGCAGCCAATTAAAAAAATTCTTGGGTAAACAGAATCAAATGAATAAATGCAGCACTGCTTACGAACAGTTCTATTGCTTCAAATGCCGAGATGCACGAAATCCTTATAAGAAACAGGTTCAACTTGAATTCAGGAATCTATCCCTTCAGCTGAAAGCTGTATGCCGTGACTGCAAATCACCTATGAATAAAGGATATAAATTAGATGACCTGCAGAAACTCAAATCCCTTTTTTACGTGGTTGATGTTTTGGAATTATATGATTCCACATCTCCTACCGTGAACGCTCACTTTCATGCACCAAACGAAATGCATCAAAGTGAGTCTGTACAGTTGGAGCTTTTTCGATGAAAACAAAGTCACGAGATCTGTTTTTCCCTGCTAATGAGCGCATCAAATATAATTATCGGATTCATCAAAGGCGTGCGCTCAAAAAAGATGACAAAACCATCACGGCGTTACTGAAACATATCCGCGAATATGAATTGTTTACGAACTTCATCGATTTCCGTCACTTCACCGATAAAATAGCCGATAAGTACATCACCGCTATGACTGAGCAAGGCACATCACTATCTTACATCAATGACAATCTTAGGGTACTCAAAGAGTTTTTTCGATGGCTAGAGCGGCAACGCGGATATAAAGGCAAGATCCATTATAACCACATTGATTATCTGAGTTTGACAAATAACCAACGCCGAACCGCCAAAGCCACCGCATACAAGAAATCGTACAAGTATGATCAAATTCTAACAACCATTCGAGCAATGCCTGAATTCACAGCTATCCAGAAACGGAACAAAGCTATGATTTCATTGCAGGCATTATGTGGATTACGTATATCTGAATTAAGGACAGTTAAATTAAAAAATCTCATTCAAGAAGAAGGATATTATTTTATTCACGTAAATCCTAAAGATATGCAGGTGAAATTCGCAAAGAGTCGGCACGCAGACTTCATAGGCTTGCCAAAGGATATCGTTGATAATGTTCTTACATGGCGGGATTATTTAATTGCTCATGGTTTTAAAGAAAAGGATACCCTCTTTCCACAAATTCCTCATCAATTTGGGCAATCAAGTTTTCTGGAAACGAATCCACAGCATAGACCTATTCAATCTAACACAACGATCCTAAATACCTTTAGAAAAGCGTTTGAAGCTGCGGGATATGAGTACTATCGCCCCCATTCATTTAGACACACGATTGCAAGATATGCGGAAAAACAAACACCTGAGTTTCTTAATGCTGTGAGGCAAGCGTTAGGACATAGCTCTATTGATACGACAATCCAGAGTTATGGGCAATTGTCGGAGAGTGAACAGAGGAGGAGGATTGGGCAGCACGCTTATATTTCTATAAATCAAGTCTCGCTCTAACTTCGGTTAACAGTGATTAAGTTATTAGTTAACTATCTTGAATTGAAATCCAAAACCGTCTATTACCTACCCTCAGGGATGTCTTCCCACTTAGAGATTGATGGAAACAAATATTTTAAGATTAAGGCGATAAAATTATAATAAATGGCTGGCTATAGCTATGGGGCAAAAGCATGAACAATGATCAAATCAAACAACTGGAAAAAGAACTCTGGGATTCGGCGGATAATCTGCGTGCCAACTCCAAACTTACCGCCGCTGAATACAAAGACCCCGTGCTGGGGCTGATCCTGTTGCGCTATGCCCAAAACCGCTATGAAGAAGCGAAGATTACGATTGAAGCGGCAATCCCCGATGGACCGCGTGGTAAACGCGCCGCAACCCAAGCGGATTTCCTTGCTGCAGGTAGCATGATGCTGCCGGAAAAATCGCAATACGGCTATCTAGCCAACCTACCCGAAGGCGAGGACATCAACGAAGCTGTCAACGAGGCCATGCGCCTGATTGAAGCCAACTACCCCGACCTAGCCGGTATCCTGCCAAAAAACTATCAGGAGTTGGATGCAGACCTGCTGCGCGAATTGATCCGCGTGTTCAACAAGGATTCTGTAAAAAAGCTGAAGGGCGATGTGTTCGGGCGGATTTATGAATTCTTCCTGATGAAATTCTCCATGAGCGGCGCAGGCGCACAGGAAGGCGGCGAGTTCTTCACCCCGCCATCACTGGTGCAGCTGATCGTAAATTTCATCGAACCAGACCACGGCATCATCCATGACCCCGCCTGCGGCTCCGGCGGCATGTTCGTCCAGACCGGCCACTTCGTGGAAGACCACAGCAAACGCGCCGTGAACGAAGCAATCAAAGTCTATGGCACCGAGCTAAAATCCAACAACACCCGCCTTGCCAAGATGAACCTTGCCATTCACGGCATCGAAGGAAAAATCATCGAGAGCAACAGCTTCTATTCCGACCCGCACGACCTCGCAGGCAAATGTGATTTCGTGATGGCTAACCCGCCTTTCAATGTCAACAAGGTGGATAAGAACAAAGACTTCGTGAAAACCGACAAGCGCCTATTCAGTGATGTGGGGCTGCCGAAAGCTGATAACGGCAACTATCTGTGGATTCAGTATTTCTACCATTACCTAAATGAAAAAGGCCGCGCTGGATTTGTCATGGCATCCTCCGCCACCGATGCAGGTGCGAGTGAGAAGCTGATCCGCCAGCGGCTGATTGAAACCGGCGCGGTGGATTGCATTGTGGCTGTAGGCAATAACTTCTTCTACACCCGCTCGCTGCCATGTCACCTGTGGTTCCTTGATCGCGGCAAACGCGCAGAGAATAAACGCAAAATCCTGATGATTGATGCGCGGAATACCTTCCGCCAGATCAACACCACGCTGCGTGATTTCTCGCCGGAACAGATGGAAGGTCTGACCATTATTGTGAAGGCCTATCGCGGCGAAGATGTAAATAAAACTTTCGCAAGCAATCCGTGGCTCAAAGAGCATTTCCCCAGTGGCAATTATGCGGATGTCGAAGGCCTCTGCAAAATCGTTGATGTGGCTGAAGTAGAGGAAAACGACTGGAGCCTCACACCGGGGCGTTATGTGGGCTATTCCATCGAGCTGGATGAAGGGTTTGATTACACGGCACGCCTTGGCGAAATCCATACTGAGCTGGAAAGCTTAAACACAGAGGCCAACAATCTCATGCAGCAAATTATCAAGGGGGCGGCATGAGCGATGAAAAATTAACGCTGGTTTTTGATGGTCCCGCTGTTGAGAACGGGGAAATTGATGTTAAGGATTTAGCGCCTGCGTTATTGGCTATAGGCGAATTGATACAGGCCGCGAATAACGAGATTAACGGCACCAGAGCGCAAATGTCCGTAAAAGTAAGAGCTACGGCAGAAGGCTCTTTTGAAGTTGATCTGAATCTTATCCAATCTCTTATGAAGAATGCGAAAGCACTATTCGATTTTGCTTCGATCCACAAAGATGGAATAGCGGCAGCAAATGAACTTGCGGATTTGCTTTTCAAAATTGTTGGCGGAACGGTTGCTACTGGTGGCGGATTACTGGCTCTGATCAAATTTCTTAAAGGTCGTAAGCCTGATAGAATCGAACAAAAAGGTGGTGATGTTCATATTCATATTGGGGATAATTATTTCGTTACCGATAAGCGCACCGTGCAATTAGCGGAAAGCGTAGCTGTCAGGGAGCACGCAAAGAAAGCTGTCTCCACTCTATCTAATGACGGTATTGACGTCATCAAGGTACGACGTCCTAAAACGGATGATCTCGAAATTACCAAAAGTGATGTGATTTATTTCGACTATACTGAAACAGAAGAACAGCTAGCGGATGAAACCCGCACAATGACGCTACAGATTATCAGTCTTAGCTTCAAGGAAGACAATAAATGGCGCGTTACAGATGGCGGAGAACCCTTCAGTGCAACGATTGAAGATGCAAAGTTCCTCAACCAGATTGCTAATAACGAGATCGCCTTTTCCAAGGGAGATTACTTAGTCTGCGAGGTTCGAGAAAGGCAATTCCGAAGCTCGAAGGGGCTAAAAAAGGAACGCTCTATCATCGAAGTGAAGGATCATAAGCCCGCTTCTCAACAACTGCGATTGATATAGAGGGCTGTATGAAAGCTACGACAGTTTGGCAGAAAAGAAAATTGAGTGATCTGGCGGATATGTGTCTGGGCAAGATGCTTGACCAGAATAAGAATAAGGGAGAGTTCCTACCGTACTTGGCGAATATCAATGTGCGATGGGGTAGCATTGATCTCCACAATCTTAGAGAAATGCGCTTTGAAGAGAAAGAATCCGAGCGTTACGGATTGAAATATGGCGACATAGTTATGTGTGAGGGTGGAGAACCCGGACGCTGTGCAATTTGGAAAAATCAAACTCCATCAATGATGATACAAAAAGCACTTCATCGCATTCGCGTAAAAAGTGGCTTCGATAGTTTCTTTCTTTATTATTCGCTGCTTAATAAAGGTCTGAACGGTCAATATGATGGTTACTTTACTGGAGCTGCGATTAAGCACCTAACAGGCGAAAATCTGGCAAAGGTTGAGGTGGATTTTCCGCCACTTTCTATCCAGAAGAAAATCGGCGCAGTGTTGGCGGCGTATGATGATTTGATCGAGAATAACCTGAAGCGGATTAGGCTGCTCGAAGAAATGGCGCAGATCACCTATGAAGAGTGGTTTGTGCGCCTGCGCTTCCCCGGCCACGAATCCACCCCCATCAACCCCGAAACCGGCCTGCCGGAGGGGTGGTCTAAAAAACAAATTCAGGACATTGGAGATGTTATTACAGGCAAAACGCCTTCAACAACAAACTCTGATTTCTTTGGCCAAGATGTGCCTTTCATTAAAACGCCTGACATGGCTGATGCGCCGTATGTTATACGCACTGAACAATCTCTTTCCAAACTCGGCGCAGATTCACAAAAGAAAAAGTATCTGCCTAAAAACAGCCTGATGGTTAGCTGTATTGGAACCGTCGGAGTTACAGGACTTGTTGCAATCCCATCTCAGACCAATCAGCAGATCAATTCGATTGTCTTCAGAAATCCGATATACACCTATTTTATGTACTGCTTATCCCGAAGACTAAAACCGCTTTTAGATGGACTTGGCAGCAACGGTGCAACAATGACCAATGTCAACAAAGGCAAGTTTGAAGCCATAGAGTTTGATTGCCCAAGCGATGAATTATTAGAAAAGTTTCATTCATCAGTTTCTTCAAATTTTGATGCAGTGCTAAACTTACAATTTCAAAACCAACGCCTGCGCGAGGCACGCGACATCCTGCTGCCGCGCCTTATGACTGGCGTGATCGACGCGGAAAGCTATGATCCCGCCCAACTGCTCAAGGAGGCCATATGAGTTACGAATACTCCGAAGATGGGCTGGTAGAAGCCGCAACGCAGGAAGTGCTGGAGGCCTTGGGCTGGAAAGTTGCTTATGCGTGGAAGAAAGAAACCTTTGGCGATGATGGGCTGCTGGGGCGTGCGAATAAATCGGAAGTGATTCTGAAGCGTCACCTTCGCGCTGCGCTTTTGAGGCTGAACCCCAACCTGCCGGATGTGGCCTACACCCACGCAATCGACCAGATCACAGTGAAAGCTGCCGATAAAACCCTTGGGCAGATTAACAAGGAAAAGCACGCGCTGCTCACTAAAGGCGTGCAGGTTACGTTCCGTAATGCCCAGGGCGAGATGGAATCCAAACGCCTGCGCGTGTTTGATTTTGAAAAGCCGCTGGAGAATGAATTCCTCGCCGTGCGCCAGTTTGAGGTGGTGGGCGAACTCTATAACCGCCGCCCGGATGTGGTGGGGTTTGTGAATGGCATTCCGCTGGTGTTCTTTGAACTGAAAGCGCACCACACTGATCTTGCGAGCGCCTATAACGACAATCTGCGTGATTATAAAGATACCATTCCCGCCATTTTCTACTGCAACGGCTTTATCATCTTGAGCAATGGCACGGATGCCAAGCTGGGAACTGTCACCAGCCCGTATAAGTTCTTCCTCGACTGGAAGCGCATCGAGGAAGAGGAAGAAGGCGTGGTGAGCTTAGACACCATGCTGCGCGGCACCTGCGACCGTGCGCGACTGCTGGATTTGTTCGAGAACTTTCTGCTGTTTGATGGCGAAGGCAGCGATGTGGTCAAGATCATGGCCAAGAACCACCAGTTCATCGGCGTGAATAAGGTGGTGTCGCAGGCTCGCAATATCGAAGAATTGAAAGGAAAACTGGGTGTATTCTGGCATACCCAAGGTTCGGGCAAGTCCTATTCGATGGTGTTTTTGTGCCAGAAAATCCACCGCAAATTCGGCGGTTCTTACACCTTCTTGATTGTGGTTGACCGCACGGAGCTTGAAAACCAGCTCTATGATACCTTCACTGGCTGTGGTGCAGTGACGGAAGAAAACATCCGCGCCAAAAGCCGTGATGATCTGCGCCGGTTGCTATCCGAAAACCACCGCTATGTGTTCACACTGATTCATAAGTTTTCTATCGACCCTAAACTGGAAAGCGAATATCCGCTAATTACCAACCGTAGCAATATCATTGTGATTTCGGATGAGGCGCACCGCACGCAAGGCGGAAAGTTTGCGCAGAACATGCGCTTTCATGGCATTCCTAATGCCTCGTATCTCGGCTTCACCGGCACGCCGATCATCAAGGAAGAACTGGAACTGACCAAGAATATCTTCGGGGAATATGTTTCCGTGTACGACTTCAAGCGAGCGATTGAGGATGGTGCAACGCTGCCGCTGCGCTATCTGAACCGTGGGGAGAAGCTGGGTATTGAGAACCCGCAGCTGGATGAGCGCATGGCGGAAATCATCGAGAGCGAAGACCTCGACGACGATCAACGCGCCAAGTTGCAACGCGAGTTTGCGCGTGATTACCCCATCCTGACATCCGAAGCCCGGCTGGATGCGATTGCCAAGGATTTGGTGTGGCATTTCAACGAGCGTGGCTATCAGGGCAAAGCGATGTTCGTTGCGCTGGATAAGCCAACCGCTGCGCGGATGTATGATCTGGTGATGAAGCATTGGCCGGATTATGTAACCGAACTGAAAAAGCGCATTGCACAGTGCCAAGACCAGCAGGAGGAATTAAAGCTCCGTCACCACCTAAAGCGTGTGGAAGAAACCGAAGTGTGTGTCGTGGTGAGCAGTGAGCAGAACGAAGTAGCCAAATTCCGCGCTATGGGGCTGGAGATTGAGCCGCATCGCAAGAAAATGGTAGAGCGCGATCTGGAAACGGAATTCAAGGACGATGATAATCCATTCCGCCTTGCCATTGTGTGTGCCATGTGGATCACGGGCTTTGATGCACCGTGCGTTTCCACCGTGTATCTCGATAAGCCGATCAAAGGCCACACGTTGATGCAGACCATCGCCCGTGCAAACAGGGTGTATGATGATGAAAAAGAAAATGGCCTGATTGTCGATTACGGCAATGTGTACCGCAGACTGGAAGAAGCCTATGCCATCTATGGTGAGGGCGAAAATAAGGGCGGCAACAATACCGGCGGAGATGATGGCGAAACGCCGATAAGCCCGGCGGAAAGACTAGAAGGTTTGGCGGTGGAATTAGCCGCTTCTATCGGCGCTGTAAGGCAGTGCTTACTGGATTTAGAATTTGAACTGGATGGACTGGTCAATGCACAAAGTGCGATGGAAAAGCTGGGACTTATCCAAAAAGCGATGAACTGCGTCTGTCTGAATGAAAAAACGCGCACCGAGTTTGAATTCTCTGCGCGGAACGCATTCCGCAAATACAAAGCCCTTTACCCCGAAGAGCAGATTAAGCCCTACATCAAAGAGCATAATGCAATTGAAGCTATCTATAAACAGCTGAACCAGAAGGTCAAAGGGGCTGATATTACCGCCGTGATCCGCCGCCTCCAGCAGGAAGTGGATATGAGCATCACGGTGGAAGGATCATCTGGCAGTGATGATGATTATGCGGATTTGAGCAAGCTCGACTTAGGCAAGCTGCGTCAGGCCTTCCAGAAATCGGACAACAAAAATCTGGTGGTGTTCGACCTTCAGGAAGCTATCGAGCGTAAGCTGGAAAAGATGGTGCAACAGAACCCGCTGCGCCTTGAGTTTTATGAAAAGTATAAAAAGATCATTGACGATTATAACAGCGGCAAAGATTTGCAAGCTGTCCAAAAGGCTTTCGATGAGCTGCAAGGATTCATGCAGGAGCTTTCCGAAGAGGAATCACGCGCCCTTGCTGAAGGATTAGATCAGGAAACACTAGCTATTTTTGACTTGCTTCGCAAGCCTGAGCTTTCCAAAAAAGAGGAAGAAGAAGTTAAGAAAGTGGCAATCAAAACGCTTTCAACGCTCAAGGAAGAAAAGTTGAAAGTTGAACGCTGGCGCGAGAGTACGCAGGTGGCGGCACAGGTAAAAACCATCATCTTCGATAATCTGCAATGGCTGCCGCAAGAGTCCTATAACAACAACGAAGTGAACGAGCGTGCAGATCGTGTTTATCAGCACATTTACAGCACTTATCCAGGGTGTTATCATCGTCTATGAAGTTCTAGTTTTATTACTTCTTTGGTTTTTTAGGTTTAGAAGGGGGGCGATTATGTTCCTTCTGCGTTGTTTTGGGGTGTTTCTTGGCATAATCTTCTGTCACAAAATTGCCCGTTACTGAACTTCTATAATTAGGTGGTCCTTTTTTGCTAGTCATACACAATGCTCCTAAATTCTTTATTTACTAAAGAACTTAATCATCACTTGGTTAATATTGATTTAATCGCTCGTTATAGTGCTACAGTTCATCAACTTCTCCAAAAACCCCTCCCACGGATGAATAATAATCACTGCTTGTTCAGGCGCTAGCACAGCTGCAATGTGATTTTTAAATATGTCTATGGGAAGCGGGATCGGCGTTTGGGAAAGGATGAAATGCACCTTGTCATTAATCCGTTTTTCAATGGCCTCCATGGACTCCCCTTTCCCTTTCATTTTTAGCTGATAAAAGAACCAATGCATTAAATTATGACGATGATGTTCGATCATGGAAACGGAATCGCACACGATCACCCATTTCATAATGAGATCATCGCTGATAAACCAATGACTGATGGTTTTATTGATAAATAGGGCTTCACTCAAATTAGGAAATTCCCTCAACGGAAAATTCATTCCCTGATAAACGATAATACAGGGATTTTCATCCTGCTTTTCCTGCCGATACACCATATTCGCTCCTCCCAAACGCCCATAAAAAAAGTCACCAGAGATGTCCTTCTCTGGTGACCGGGAGTTTAGAAGTCGCAACTACACGACCGCGACGGTTTTTAAACCGTGAGGTTCTGGACATACCGCCGCCTCCCGGTCCTAAATAGCCGAGAAGCAACGTAATAGTCGGATCATTATCCGGTAGTCGAGAGGTTCTAACGCCCCAGTCGTCCGAGTGGACAAACCAGTTTTATCTTAACAGGGAATGGAGATTTTTCAATTGGGCATGTTGGGTCATTAAAACAACCTTTATCAGTCTAGGCAGTTTTTTACGTCTTACATTTACTTGCCTATTAACGCCTTGTTTTTTTCCAGGCAATTGATACAGTACGTTAGAATTTTGCTATCACCAGAGGACATATGATTAAATCAACAAAGATCCTTGATTCAAAAAATATTACGAAAGAAAATGTGCTTAAAGTTCAATCTTTAACTCCAAAACGCAAATGTTTTTCTACTTATAGTGGAATTCAGGACAAAAAAAAGAATAGCAAGAAATCGTTTTCTATTTCTTTTATTGAATCAATAGGCCCTATATTCGAAGCAATGACTGATCTAAAACTTTCCTATAGTAACACTTTCGAGAACTATTACTTAAATATTGAAAACGAGCAAGAATTGAATAAAATTAAAGAATGGGAAGAGCGACAAGGAACTAGAATATTCCTCAGAGACACACTTTCACTTTCAATAGCCCTAGGACTTAACCTTCAGGAAAATCATACTCATACTGATATTGGGAAACTTGAAAATCAGGCTAAACATTCTCAGGACCTTCAAGCTATTAAAAATTTGACTACTCTTATTCAAGATACGATTTCCTCTCTCCCTTTTTATAAGAACGCAGATTTTATTTGTGCCATCCCCCCTTCACCAGATAAAACTTTCGATTTACCCAGCACTCTTGTTTCAAATATTAGTAATAATTTAAATAAACTGGATATAACATCAAACTTTAGATTTCATTCTTCAAAATCTTCAATAAAAGAATCTTCACTAGACCAAAAATGGGATGTCTGGGAAAGTACAGGATTATATTATGATTCAGCCACTGGACCAAATTTAAAAGGAAAAACCATTATTTTAATAGATGATAAATATCAATCTGGCATAACTATTCAGTTTGTAGCTATGAAATTACAGCAGGCCGGTGCATCAGCAATCTACGGATTAAGTATTGTTAAAACATTACGTGATACAGATAATTTATGAAAATGATAAATATGGGTCCTATCACAGATAAAACTTTTATCCCAAGGCCAATTAAAATTAGCCTCGATGATGTTTTATACCCTGAACGCATTAAAATAATTATGGGAGCAAAAGCTCCTAAATTTCTTTATTTAATAGGTAATATAGAACTACTTAAACCACAAAGCATTGGTTTTTGTGGATCTAGAAAAGCAAGTCTCAAAGGAATTGAGACTGCTAAGGATTGCGCAGAACAGGCAGCAAATAATCATATTATTGTTATATCTGGAAACGCAACTGGAGTCGATATAGAAGCGCATTTCAACAGCTTAAAAGCCGGAGGAAGCACAATTATTGTTATTCCTGAAGGGATAGATCATTTCAAAATTAAGAACGAATTAAAGTCTGTTTGGGATTGGCAACGTATATTAATAATTAGCCAATTTGAGCCAAATGACCCATGGAAAGCATTTAGAGCTATGACCAGAAATCAACTTATTATTGCTTTAAGTCGAGTGATGATAGTAATAGAAGCAGGTGAAAAGGGCGGCACTATGAATGCAGGTATGGAAACTCTTAAAATGGGATTACCCCTGTTCGTAGCCGAATATGAAGATATGACCCATGATGCGAAAGGAAATAAAATATTGCTTGGATTAGGAGCACAAAGATTAGCAAAAAGCAAAATAACTCATCGTGCCAATATGCAGCATGTTATAGAACAAGTTCAAACCGATGTGGGCATTCAACATGCCCTTAGGCAAGGAAAATTATTTTAAATATTCTTTTTAGCACTTGATTGGGGGTACTTATAGGATAGGGCATTTGCATTTTAAAAGTTCTACAGCGAATTAGTTTAAATATTGGGGGGCACTTATGGGGGCATCTAAAAATAAAATAACAGCAACAAACGCAATAAATCAACAACTTAATCCTTGAATATGTCCGTCACCCCACCGCCATTAACTGCTTTTGGAAATTCTCCGTTGCGGGTGAATGTTCCAAAAGTCCCCACGCTGTGCGACCTTTTCAGGTCATAGCTGTGTACTTACCCATTTCCTCCAAATCCTGAAACTCCCCGAAGAAACCCTCTCTCCTGCCAAATGTTCTCTGCGGGCTGTGCACCTGTCACCGCACAAGTACACAGCTTAATCGCCCGTAATTCCTTGTTTTCGGAATTCGTGATTTCAGATGTGCGTTGCATCTCCAATTTCTCACAGCATTTCATAGATATACTGGCTTCTTCCAATATGTGCGGGGTTGTTGATTTCAGCAGTCAGAAGTATTCTGGCAGCATGGAAAAAAACATCGATACATTAACGGATGAACAAAGATTAAGCGAAGTCGCAGGAATACTTGCGGCAGGCATCATCCGTTTCAAAGAACGTCAGAAACAGAGTAAATCTGCGCCTTCTGGAGAACTTCCACTGGACTTCGTGCCAACCAGAAGCATGTGTGTAACCGTAACCAAAACGGAGAAACACCATGAATAACAACGTACTGGCACAGGTTGCGGCTCTACCAAAAATGGGTGCGCCTGAGCTTAAGAAAATGTGGAAGGAATTGTATCGCAGCGATCCACCTCCATTCAACAAACCCTACTATGTAAAACGGCTCGCTTACCGCATTCAGGAGGTTGCCTTCGGGGTTGATAGCAGCCGAGTCGATAAGCGACTGTCTGCCCTCTGTGAACGCGACCTGGATAAACCAGCAAAGGAACGCAAGCGGCTTGAAGTGCATCGCCCCGCTACTGGCACACGGCTCATGCGTGAATGGAATGGGCATGAACACCATGTTGCCGTCCTTGAGGATGGCTTCGAATATAAAGGCCAGCGGTACACAAGCCTCTCGGCAATCGCACGCAAGATAACTGGCACGCGCTGGAACGGATTGGTTTTCTTCGGACTCAAACGAATGAAGGATTACCGCCATGCTTGAAACAAAGAAAAGAATCCGCGCGGCGGTCTATACCCGTAAATCACATGAGGAAGGGTTAGAACAAGAATTCAATTCGCTGGATGCACAGCGCGAAGCTGGTGAAGCCTTCGTTATTTCACAACGCCATGAAGGCTGGACACTGGTTGCCGACAATTACGATGATGGCGGTTTCAGCGGCGGGTCGATTGAACGCCCAGCCCTCAAGCGGTTGATGAAGGATATTGAGGATGGCAAAGTGGATGTGGTGGTGGTTTATAAAATCGACCGCCTGACACGCTCGCTTACGGATTTTTCCAAGCTGATTGAAGTTTTTGACAGGCGGAACGTATCCTTCGTTTCCGTGACCCAGCAATTTAACACCACCACCTCCATGGGACGGCTGATGCTGAACGTCCTGCTTTCATTCGCGCAGTTTGAGCGTGAGGTCACAGGCGAACGCATCCGCGATAAGTTTGCCGCTTCCAAAAAGAAAGGCATGTGGATGGGCGGTGTACCGCCGCTGGGATACGACATCATTGACCGCAAACTGGTGATTAACGAAGCCGAAGCTAAGGCAGTGCAGCACATCTTCGCACGGTTCGCGGAAATTGGCTCAGTCACCGACTTGGTGCTTGAGTTACGCAAAACAGGCTACCGCAGTAAAACCTATCTCAGCCAGAGCGGCAGAACGAAAGAAGGCCGTTACCTTGATAAAGGAACCCTTTATAAAATATTGGGCAACCGAGTTTATATCGGCGACATTGGTCACAAAGGGCAATACTACCCTGGCTTACATCAGGGAATTATTGACCGAGAAATATGGGATAAAACGCAGGCGATAAAAGCGATTGATCCGCATATCCGCAAAATCCAAAACCACCACATTCCCTCCGCCCTGCTGAAAAGCGTGATGCGGTGCTCAGGTTGCGACTCTGGCATGACACCTACACACACGCGCAAGAACGGCAAACTCTACCGCTATTACAGCCCGAACGCCGTCATGAAAAAATCATGCGGCACTTGCCCCGTCGGCAACGTCCCTGCAGGTGAAATTGAAAGCATCGTGTTCGGGCAGCTAAAGGCATTATTCAAAACACCAGAAATGATTGTCAGGGTGTGGGAACAAGCACGGGAGCATGACACCAACATCAAAGAATTTCATATCCGCGAAGCATTTACCGACATTGACCGCATTTGGGATGAACTGTTTCCAAGGGAACAGGAGCGCATTGTCAAACTGCTGGTCGAGCGTGTGATTGTAGGAAAAAATGGCGTTGATGTCCGCATCCGTGCAGGCGGTGTCGGCTCGCTGGTAACGCATGTACGCGCACTTCAGGCAGAAAAGGAAATGGCATGAGCAAAAACATGGAATATCTCGGTAACGGGGTCATCAATATCCATATCCCCTTCGCGGTGAAACGGCGCGGCGGCAGAAAATTGATACTCTCTCCCAATGGTGACAACGCTGTTTTTGAAGCCAAGCCACATCAAGACAATTCGCTCATCAAGGTACTGGTTCGCGCTTATAAATGGCGCAAGCATTTTGAAACCAGCAAATATAAATCACTCGATGAATTGGCGGAAAAACTGGAGATAAATAAATCCTATCTGGCACGGGTGATGCGCGTGAATTATCTAGCCCCTGACATTAAGGAATCCATTCTCAATGGCATGCAGCCGCGCACACTCACTACCACGGAACTATTGAAGCCATTCCCTGAAGCATGGACGGAACAGCGCGGTTGGTTCGGATTTTCTAAACCGCAGCTTTGATAATTCGGGTCACAACACCCCAGATTTGAAAGCCAGTGTCCGCACCAATTTCAATGGGACGATAATTATCGTTCTCGGGCATCAAAGACAGCGCATTTTTGGTTTTATGCAGTCGTTTTACAGTTAAATCACCATCAACCGCCGCGACAACAATGTTGCCGTTCTTTGCCTCAAGGCCGCTATCCACCACCAGAATATCATCTGGCTCAATTCCAGCATTAATCATTGAATCGCCAAATGCCTGGACGCAGAAGGTTTTTGCAGGATCGCGCACCAAACATTCAGAAAGATTTAGTGTGTCGCCCACATGGTCATCGCCCCAACAAGGGCTACCAGCCGCAACTTTGCTTGCATACAAAGGGATTTGCCACCCTTGGTTTTCTACGAAATCTTTTACCGCATCATCCATGCTTGCGGGTATCCGTACAGTAATAGTTTTCTCACCGTATTTACCTGTTCCTTTGGGTCGACCTGCTCCAGTTCGTGCGCCACCCCTAGCCATAAATATCCTCGGTTGTAATTCTCTATTGCAAAATCGTTAATTAGATAGAATAATGCAACATTATTCAAAAATCAACGGGCAAATAAAGGGATGGGAGTATGGCAGTATCGATCAGAACAGTGGTTAGTCACGTACCCAAACCTATGTGGAAAACGTATTGCGAACACCACAATATTTCCTTTGCTGAACCAATTGATTGGGAGCAGGAAGACAAGGCTGTTGCCTCCGCTCTTGAAGATGCGATCAATGCTCTGCCCCAAGCCGAATATGAACCAATTCACGCCCACCTTGAACGCATCAACGTAGTCGCGAGCGAGCGTGGCATCAAGGCGTTGATCAACGCGAGCGATACGCCAGATGAGATGACTGCAAAACTCGAAGCCATGGAAAATAGCCACCACCGCGCCATGGCTATTTTCATTGAGAATGAAACCCTTTTCAAAACCGCCGAGGAACTGCTCTTTGTGGATTTCAAAGTCGAAGGCAGGTCGTGGCAGCACTACTCCATAAAAATGGAAGATGCGCTCGAAACCATCACCGAGGAGGATGCGAATGAATTCGCCTTCGAGGTGGCAAAAATTATCCGCCATAATTTCGACAACCGTGATGAATGCTGCGGCGAAGTTTATAAACGCTATTCCGATGGCACGCGCCAGATCAGTGTGTATGTGAACGATCTTCCAAACAGTAATATTCAGGTCGAGAAAAAGAAGCTACAGCGCGTGAGCACTAAGAAAGCGATTGTTGCGGCTGTGGTATATGACCCGCAGACAAAACAGCTTTGCACGGTAGTTGACGGCGGCAAAGAGAATCACGATCAGGTTCGCCAAGCCTTTGCCAAAGCCATCCTAAAACAGGAAGCCACCGAATTCACTGCCTCTGAACCTGTCCGCTTCGCCATTGATAAATTCAAGTCGCGTCCCGTTGCTCCGCTGCTTCAGACGAAGCCAGAGCACAACATCGAGGTGGTGCGGGTACGGAAATTAGATCTTTCCACCAATACGCCTTTCAAACACATCCTCACCGTGGACGCGATGGCGAATGGCAAGGATTCGGATATGTATGCGCTTCGCACATTCTTCGATGAAAGCGGCGCATTATATTCTAAATACAATCTGTTTCATGTCGTTCTGAGCTTCCACTTCCACCCGAAGGCTGGTGGCAAGCGTGGCCATGTGATCCATCTTTCTCTCAAGAAGAACGGCTCTGATCTCAAGCATCTGAAAGAGGATGATCGCCAGATGATCGAAGGCTACTTGAAGCAATGGGGAATCCTTGAGGATGTGGTGACGGAACAGGCGGAAACTCCAGAAGCAGCAGCCGAGAAGGAATATGCCTAAAAACCGTCATGAGTGGCTGATTCAGATATTCGATACGGGCGAACATATCACTCTCGCCGATGCGGGCCTGCAGGATAGGCAGTTATGGTTCGAAGCACTGGTGAAGGAAAAAGCACTTGTGCATTCGGGCAATGTGAGCCGCCTTTTGTGTCCGCAGTGCGATGAACCTCACGACATCATTGTCGATCCTACCACCTTCAAAGGCTACTGCGTTGACGCTGGCCATATATCTTTCACTGCCAAGCAGGTGATGCAATATCAGGCTTCCCATGAATGGCTGATCGAAGCCGCACGCACATCCCTCAGTATTGCCGCCACGGACAAAACCAAGGATATAATCACTGGCACATGCTGGAAAATTGGCTCGGCGCGGCTGGAAAAGAAACTCCGCCCCATTTTCCTATGCCGTGGCTATGATTCATCAAAGAAAGCAGTAGATGACGGTATCGCGGCTCTGGCCGACGAAACTGGCATGATCTTCCTCACATCTCCTCACCAGCAGAATCCAGAGAAAATTGCCGCGCACCGTGCCGTTTCTCTAATGCTCTGCCTGGGCGATAAGCCCGATAAGAGCTTCCTCAATGCGGACGTGCTTGAGCGGATGTGGAACAACCAGCCCGCTGAGAATGGCCAACTTACGCATTCAGCCGATTACCGTAACGTAACATTGAACGGCACAACGCACCATTTCCCAGGCTGACAGTGCGTGCGTTCGTACAAATCTCATCCAGCTATAAAAAAAGGCCAAAAATCCGCCAAGACCTCGGAAATTATGAGTGCCATTGGCATAGATAGTACCCGTCGCATTACCGATCTGTTCAAGGGCCACACATCTTGGAAACAACTTATCGAGTACGGCAACCCACGTGGCACATGCCACCTTCGGATCAATTAATCCGCATTCCTCACCAATCTCCTAACAAGCTGAGGCTCTAACTCCTCACCAGTCACCTGCGAAATTCTCCCTGGTTACATCAACAAACCAAGGAGAAGCATCAATGACTGGAACATTCCTTAATCCCAAGGAACTGGCCCAACGCTGGAAAATATCACCAAGCACCTTAGAGCGGTGGCGGTGGTTAGGCGTTGGCCCAAACTTTATCAAAATCGGCGGACGCATTCGTTATCGGCAAGAAGAAGTCGATGCGTATGAAGCCACGCACGACGAAGGCGCAATTCGGCAACTCGCCCAGCAAAACATGGCTTCCGAGCCAGAGGGGGTTGCATGAGCACGCGCATCACCCTCGAGCAGCTGACGCACATGAAGATCGGCGAGATCGCCAACCTTAGTCAGCAGGAAATCCAAGAACTTATCCGCGATGCCGACGAGTCCATACGCAAAGCAAAGCTGCTTCGCAAGTGGCTGGACGGTGCGCTCGAAGTTCAACGCCGTCAACGCGCCAAAAACCAACCAACCAAAGGAGAATAAAATGTTTAAATCCAAACTCGAAAAGCTTTTCAAAGATGATTACACGGCAAAAAAGCTGCCTGAAAACATCCGCATCCCTGCACTGGGTGCGATTCATGAAGAAATCATCAAGCCAATTGCGGAAGCCACTCTTGATGAATTGGAATTTGCTGCGCTGGCGTTGGACAAGGAAGCGGATGCGATCACCACATGCGCTTACGCCATTCGCCGTCTTTACAAAGAGGCACGCAGCAAAGGCGCACTCGGCGGTGAAAATATCCTTGATGCGCTTGCCCGCAAAGGGGGTGCAGAATGACGCTCCCCATCATCAGTGCCGATGAACGCCTGAAGGAAACCAAGGGTATCAAAGGCTGTATTTTTGGCAAAAGCGGTATCGGAAAAACGTCCCTGTTATGGACGATGCCTTCCGAAACCACGCTGTTCTTTGATCTTGAGGCTGGCGATCTGGCGATTGAAGGCTGGCAAGGCGACACCATCCGTCCGCGCACCTGGCAGGAATGCCGTGATTTTGCAGTGTTTATCGGTGGGGCTAATCCATCCTTGCGCGATGACCAGCCTTACAGCCCAGCGCATTATGCTGCGGTGTGTGAACGCTACGGCAATCCTGCTGCACTCGATAAATACGACACCATTTTTATCGACAGTATCACAGTAGCGGGTCGCCTCTGCTTCAACTGGTGCAAAGGGCAACCGCAAGCATTCAGCGAAAAAACTGGCAAGCCAGATACGCGCGGTGCTTACGGACTTCACGGTCAGGAAATGATCGGCTGGCTCACCCACCTGCAGCACACGCGCGGCAAGAACATCTGGTTTGTCGGCATCCTCGACGAGAAGCTGGATGACTTTAACCGCCGTGTTTACCAGCCGCAGATTGAGGGCAGCAAAACTGGCCTCGAACTCCCTGGCATCGTTGATCAAGTGATCACCATGGCGGAAATGCCGACCGAGAGCGGCGCATCCTTCCGCGCCTTCATTTGCCACACCCTCAATGAACAAGGCTTCCCCGCGAAAGATCGCTCAGGGCGGCTGGAACTCATGGAGGAGCCGCATCTCGGACGGCTCATGGAAAAGGTCAAAGGCAAAGTGCGCCCCGCGTCTGAACGCCTGACCCACGCAATCCCCCAAACAACCGAAACACAAGGAGCATAATTTATGAGCTGGAACGATTTCAACAATGCAGAAGATCAGAACAGTTTTGATCCGCTGCCAAAAGGCACTCTCGTTAAAGTGCGTATGACCATCAAACCAGGTGGTCACAATAATGAGCAAAAAGGCTGGACTGGCGGATACGCCACCCGCAACGCCACCAGCGGCGCAGTTTACCTGAACGCTGAGTTTGTGGTGCTGGAAGGCCAGTATGCCCGCCGTAAAATCTGGAGCCTGATTGGGCTGCACAGTGAAAAAGGCGAAGAATGGGCTAACATTGGACGCTCGTTAATCAAGGGCATCCTCAATTCCGCGCGTGGCCTCGGCAACAAGGATAATTCACCCGCTGCTCAAAACGCACGCCGCATTAACGGCCTCGGCGATCTTGACGGGATCGAGTTCCTTGCGCGGGCGGATATTGAGAAAGACCAGAACGGCAATGACAAAAACGTCATCAAATACGCCGTCACCAGCGACAATAAGGAATATGCCGCATTGATGGGTCGTGGTGGTTATACCGCCGCACCAGCTGCTGCCGCATCGCCGAGCCAACCCCAAAAACCAGCGGGCAATATGCCTTCCTGGGCACAGTAAGGGGGTGGCAGAATGTTACTGAGACCCAGACAGAAAGAGCTTGTCGCCAACACGGTAGCAGCCCTGAAAGAGCATGGAAACACGCTGGCCGTTGCCCCGACGGGTGCCGGCAAGACCATTATGCTTTCAGCGGTGCTCGGTGACTTGTTCAAAGACGATATCAGCAAGGCGTGCGTGTTGGCGCACCGCGATGAATTGACGGTTCAAAACCAGACCAAATTCAAGCGCGTGAATCCACACCTCAGCACCAGCGTTTATAACGCTTCTATCAAGACGTGGCATGGCGATGTGACATTTGCCATGGTGCAGACCCTGTCGCGGGAAAGCAACCTCGCCACCATGCCGGTGCTGGACGCGCTGGTAATTGATGAAGCGCACCACGCACGGGCTGACAGCTATCTGCGCGTGATTGAACACGCCCAGAAGGTCAACCCCGCCGTCAAGCTGCTGGGTATGACCGCTACGCCGAACCGTGGCGATAAGCTGGGCTTGCGTCCTATTTTCAGCAATGTGGCTGATCAGATCACCGTTAAGGAACTGATCGCCTCTGGTCACCTCGTTCCACCACGCACTTTCGTGATGGATGTGGGTGTGCGCGACGAACTGAGCAAAGTCCGCAAAACCGCACTTGATTACGATATGGGCGCGGTTGCCAATATCATGAACACTGTGCCGATTAACGATGCGGTAGTGAAACACTGGCAGGAAAAAGCGGGTGATCGCAAAACCGTGGTGTTCTGCTCTACCGTCAAACATGCACAGGATGTGGCGGCGAGTTTTAACGCCGCTGGCGTGCCTGCCGTGTTCGTGCATGGCGATATGTCAGAAACCGAACGCAATAATACCATCGCCGCTTACACCTCGGGCGAAGCGCAAGTGATTGTTAATGTGGCGGTACTGACCGAAGGCTGGGATTTCCCGCCCACTGCCTGTGTGGTGTTGCTGCGTCCAAGCTCTTACAAATCCACCATGGTGCAGATGATCGGTCGCGGCCTCCGCACGATTGATCCCAATGAGCATCCAGGCGTGGTGAAAAAAGACTGCATCGTGCTGGATTTTGGCACGGCAAGTCTGATTCACGGTGCGCTTGAGCAGGAAGTTGATCTGGATGATCACAATCAGGATGGTGACGCGCCTTATAAGGATTGCCCTGAATGTGGCGCATCCGTTCCCATTGCCACCAGAGAATGTGCGCTGTGCGGCTATGTATGGGAAAGTGCGAACACTTCCAAGACGTTGGGCAGCAACGATTTCGTGATGACGGAAATCGACCTGTTGAAGCGTTCCAGTTTCTTGTGGTGCGACCTGAATAATGACGACCGCTACTTCGTGGCGACGGGTTTCAACGCCTGGGCTGGTGTGTTTATTAAAGATGGTGACTGGCACGCCGTTGGCGGTCGCAAGAATGAGCAGCCGAAATTGCTGGCTTCGGGGGAACGCATTGTGTGTTTCGCCTCAGCGGATGATTACCTCAACCTCTTTGAAAGCGAGGACACGGCTCACAAAACCCGTTCATGGCTGCACCAGCCAGCAACGGAAAAGCAGCTTCACTGGCTACCAGAGCACCGCAACGATTACGGCCTGACGCGCTATCGCGCCTCGGCACTGATGACCATGCGCTTTAACCAGCAAGCTATTCAGAACGCGATTCGCGGGAGGGCAGCATGATTGACCCGACCGATTTTGAAAAAGACTGCATGGCAGCAGCGTTGAAGCCACTTGGCGAATATGTCGCCGAGATTGGCATGCACCGTTCTTTCGCGGAAATGACGAAGCATGAGGTGCTTACCATCATCGAAGTGGTGGTCACAGCTTATCAGGATCGCATGCGCGAGGGTAGCTCGGAGGTGCCGTTCTGATGTTAGATTTTAATCACAGACCCACCTTTACCGAAACACTCAACACGCTGATTGATGCGGCGTTGGTGGCAGAACAGAAAACCAAACCCGAGCGCGACTATATGGGCGCGTCACGGCTTGGCGTTTCCTGCCAGCGTGCGCTTCAATACGAATATACGCATACGCCGAAGGATGAAGATTTCTCTGGGCAAACGCTGCGTATTTTTGCCGCTGGTCACGCCTTTGAAGATATGGCGATCAAATGGCTTCAAGCCGCTGGTCTGCAATTATTCACACGAAAGCAAAACGGTGAAGCCTTTGGTTTCTCTGTTGCTGGCGGCCGCATCCGTGGCCATGTCGACGGCATTATCAATGGTGCGCCCGAGGAATTGGGTTTGAGCTTCCCGATGTTGTGGGAGTGCAAATCCATGAATGCTAAGTCATGGAAGGACACCGTCAAAAATGGTGTGGCGAAATCCAAGCCCGTCTATGCCGAGGCATATATGGAAGGCACGGTTTCGGGTATTTCACGCAATCCCGCGCTGTTTACCGCCGTCAATAAAGACACCGCCGAGATTTATCACGAGCTCGTACCGTTTGATGCTGCCACCGCGCAGGCAGCAAGTGATCGCGCTGTGATGATTCTGCGTGCCACGGAAACTGGCGAGTTGATGCCGCGCTTCACCGCCGACCCTGAATATTACGAATGCCGATTCTGCTCCTACCGACAGCGGTGTTGGGAGGGGAATGCATGAGTCATGACTGGAAAGATTTTAACGATGCACGCACCCAAACCACACCCAAAGAAGAAGCAACCATCTCAGTTGATGAGATTAAATCACTGCTTCTCGGCAGGCTACGCGAGGCTTTGCATTACCTATTGCCAGCTGGCGTCATCAGGAACGGAAAGTTTCATGTTGGTGATATTCATGGCAACAAAGGCGACAGCCTCGTTGTTGAACTGAACGGCACGAAAGCTGGTCAGTGGCATGATTTTGCGACGGGTGAAGGTGGCGACATCATCGCTCTCTGGGCTGGCGTGCATGGCAAAGACACGCGCAGCCAGTTCCCCGATGTCATAAGCGCAATTCATGAATGGCTGGGCAGTCCGTGCAAGCCTGTTCCAAAGCATGTGCTATCGGCTGAAACGGAAGACCTTGGCCCTGTTACGGGCAAATGGGACTATCAGGATGCGGATGGCAATCTGATCGCCTGCGTTTACCGTTATGATCCGCCGAGCGGCAAGCAGTTCCGCCCATGGGATGTAAAGACACGCCGCAACCGCGCTCCCGAAATCAGGCCGCTCTACAATCAACCAGGCATCAAGGCTGCAAATGCCGTTGTGCTGGTTGAAGGTGAAAAAGCCGCGCAGGCATTAATCGATGCTGGTGTGTGCGCCACCACCGCCATGAATGGGGCAAACGCACCAACTGACAAAACTGACTGGTCACCTTTGGCAGGTAAGCATGTGATCATTTGGCCTGATCACGACGAGCCAGGGTTCAAATATGCGGAAAGCATAGCGGCTCGCCTCAAGACACTCGGCGTTGCTTCGCTGGCAGTGCTTGCCGTCCCCAATGGCAAACCTGAGAAATGGGATGCGGCTGACGCTGTGCTTGAAGGCATGGACATCGGCGCATTTCTGGTATCCGCCACTCGCGCCACTGTCGCCCCCACTACGGCTATTCCTGCATTTTCGGTCGGGCATTATCTGGATGACGATACTCCCATGCCGTCCGATATTGTCGCGCCGCGCATACTCACGCCTGGTGGATTGCTGGTACTTGGCGGCGCACCGAAGGTTGGCAAAAGCGATCTGCTGATCTGCTGGCTGGCTTACATGGCAGCAGGGATATCGTTCCTTGGCATGACACCCGCGCGACCGCTCAAGATTTTCTATCTGCAAGCGGAGATTGGTTATTTTTACCTGCGTGAGCGGCTGAAAAAGCTGAACATTGACCCAAACTTGATGCCGCTCGTGCGCGACAATCTGGTGGTCACGCCGCAAGTGCGGATGCTGCTTGATGAAGGCGGCGTTGAAAAAATGGTCGATACCATCCTCGGGCATTTTGTTCCGTCCGAGGTGGATGTGATCGTGATTGATCCGCTGCGTAACGTCTATGACGGCGGTAAATCAGGCAGCGAGAACGACAACAGCGCGATGCTTGCTTTCTTGCAGGATCGCATTGAGGGCGTACGCCACCGCATCAACCCGAATGCTGGCGTTATCCTTGCCCACCACACCAAGAAAATCACCAAAAAACTGCTGGAAGAAGATCCGTTTCAAGGCTTGAGCGGCGCAGGAAGCCTGCGGAGTTTCTACACCACGGGCATCATCATGTTCCGTCCCGACGAGAGCCGCAGCATCAAGCAATTGATGTTTGAGCTCCGCAATGGCGAAGGACTGGAAAACAAATACGTCGACAAGATTGACGGCAGATGGCGCGAACTGGAACTCGAATCCGCGCGGCTGGTGAACAAGGATTACGGCCAAAAGCTCGATGCGGAACGCCGCAGGAAGCACGATAAAATCTTGGAAATCATCTTTGATGAGGCTCGCAAAGGCGAACTCTACACCAGCAGCATGTTTTGTCAGGTGTGGGAACACAAGGCGGAACTGGGTGGCAGACATTCGATCCGTGATCGCATCGAAGTGCTGACTTCCAAAGGCTATATCAAGTTTGTGAAGGAAGGTGCGGCACGTTCGCGCAACGGTTTTTTATGTGTTGAAGGCATGGAAACGCCGACTGACAAAACTGACGTTGATCCTGTCACGGGTGAGATCACCACCATTTTCAAACGCCTTCTTCCAACGCATTTCCGCTCCCCTTCGGACGGCGGTCTGATGCCTGTCGAAGACCCCGAAGTGTGGATTTACCACGAGGGGGCAAGCGAATGAAACAGACCGTCAAACTGATGCAGTTGACCCGCAAACTGTCAAACTGCCGCAAACTGGAATCCAGCATTTTCAATGCTTTGAGAGCGATTCCAGTTGGACACGTCAAACTGAAGCGCAAACTGGGTCAACTGGCGCAAACCCTAGCAAACGCAACAGTTTTTCTCTCACCCCAGTTTGTCATCTCCCTCCCACACATAAATGTGTGCGTAACCCCCTCTGGGGAGTTCGCCGCTCACATGTGTCGTGGGTTGGAGGGATGCACAGCATTAACCCAACAGGAGGCTCTATGACCAACCCCAAACCAATCCTACTCAGCCTTGACCTTGGCACATCCACAGGCTGGGCAATCTGCAACGAATACGGTCGCATCGTCAGTGGCACGGCAAGTTTCAAGCCACGCCGCTTTGAAGGCGGTGGCATGCGTTACCTGCGTTTTGAACGCTGGCTCAATGAAACCCGCAATGTTTCTGGACGCATTGACGCTGTCTATTTTGAAGAAGTGCGCCGTCACATCGGTGTTGATGCTGCCCACGCTTACGGCGGCTTCCTCGCGCAGCTTACTGCCTGGTGCGAACACCACAGCATTCCCTACGAGGGCGTGCCAGTCGGCACAATCAAACGCTTCATTACCAGCAAAGGCAACGCCAGCAAGGATCAGGTGATCGCTGCCGTGCAAGCCCTCGGTCACAAACCCGAGGACGACAACGAGGCTGACGCGCTCGCGCTGTTGCATTTTGCCATCGAACAACATGACCAAGGGAGGAAATAATGAAAGGAGAAAACTTACTCAAACACGCCTTGCAGATCGTGGAAGATCGCCGCGCACAATACGGCGACTCCACCGAAATGTTTAACGAGGTGGCAAAACGCTGGTCGATTACGCTTGGCGTGGAAGTCAGCCCTGCCGCTGTTGTTCTGTGCCTGATTGATCTGAAGCTGGCACGCCTGCATCACACACCACACCACCTCGACAGCATTACCGACATTGCTGGTTACGCTGCCGTGCTTGCTGAGATTACGCAAGGAGGTGTCTATGGGAGATAAATGGACACACGAAAAGGTCGCGGATCATTTTGAGGAAGCGATTGCAACACTCAAACGCCTGCCTCCTGTTAAGGTGAAGGGATACTTCAACGTATGGCCTGAGGTGGTGCATACGCCGAACGAACTGATGTTTCAGGAAGCGTTCCCCATCCGGCTGCGTGCCATGCCTGACGCTATCTCACGTCTTGAGCAGACGTTTGAGTGGATGCAGTGGATTGAGGTGGAGGAGCGTAAGCTGATATGGAAGCGTGCTGCGCGTGTGCGGTGGAAAACTATCTGCTGGGAGTTTGGGTGCGACCGTTCAACTGCGTGGCGCAAGTGGGTGATTGCTTGCACCAAGATTGCAACACGCTTAAACGCGCAGGATCGTTGATGGAAAGTGTTGCAACACTTTTGTTCTCTACATTTGCAACATTTTCTGGCATGATGACACACATAATCGCGAGAGGTGCGTGCAACACACGACCTCACAAAATCCCCCTCAACGTCAAGCTCACACAGGCCCCCCACGGCTTAGGTACTTCCGCGCGAAGTCCTATGCGGGGGCGCGAGGCGCAGGATTTCGCCAGCGACAGAATAAAAATAGCGATTTCGTTTCGCTAACGGGCAAAGCAAAGCCCTGAAAAAACGCCATTAACTTAAAAGTAGAACCGAAATATGCACGTTTCGCTTACAGCAATCGAGCGCGTAATTCCCTATGCGCGTAATCCAAGGAACAACCAGGCAGCAGTCGCCAAGGTCGCAGCCAGCATCCGTGAATTCGGATGGCGGCAACCGATTGTGGTGGACAGCAACATGGTGGTGATCGTCGGTCACACACGCCTGCTTGCCGCCCAGCAACTGGGGTTGGAAAAAGTCCCCGTCCATGTGGCGGAAGGATTAACCGAGGCACAGGTGAAAGCCTACCGCCTCGCAGACAACCGCACCCATGAAGAAGCGGAATGGGACAATGAACTGCTCGCCATCGAACTTGGCGAATTGAAAGATTCAAATTTTGACCTCGGATTAACAGGCTTCGACGCTGACGAACTGGAAGCCTTGTTTAATGATGCGGCTCTGGAAGGATTAACCGATGATGACGCGATACCTGAAGCACCTGAAACTGCCACCTCACGCCTGGGCGATGTATGGGTACTGGGTGAACACCGTCTGCTCTGCGGAGATGCTACAAGCCCTGATGCTTATGCTCGGCTGCTTGGCGGCAACCCTGTAGACATGGTCTTTACCGACCCACCTTACAACGTGAATTATGGCGATACCGCCAAAGATAAGATGCGTGCCAAGGGCGGCGCAAAAGCTGGCCGCAAGATTATGAATGATAATCTGGGTGATGATTTCTACGGCTTCCTGCTTGCCGCATGCACCAATGCCGTTACGCATTGCAAAGGTGCGCTATACATCTGCATGTCGTCATCCGAATTGGATACGCTGCAAAAAGCCTTCCGTGAAGGCGGTGGACACTGGTCAACCTTCATCATCTGGGCGAAAAATACATTCACGCTCGGTCGCGCTGATTATCAACGGCAGTACGAGCCGATTCTTTATGGCTGGCCAGAAGGCAATAAGCATTTCTGGTGCGGAGCGCGTGACCAGGGCGATGTGTGGTTTTTCAATAAGCCACGCACCAATGACCTGCACCCCACCATGAAACCAGTGGAGCTGGTGCAGCGTGCCATTGAAAATTCCAGCAAAACCCGTGACACGGTGCTGGATTGTTTCGGCGGCTCAGGCTCGACGCTGATTGCGTGTGAGAAAATTAACCGCGCCGCACGGCTTATCGAACTCGACCCGAAATATTGCGATGTGATTATGAAACGCTGGGAAGATTTTACTGGCAAAAAAGCGACCAACGAAGAAGGCCAGCTATTTGCTGACCTTCAAGCGGAACGCCTTGGCGCAGAGGCTTAGGCAATTCGGTAGATACGCTCACCGCTCTCAGCTTTATCGCTGGCGATGGTGAGTCCCAGTTTTTTCTTAAGGTTCGCCATTGAGCCATGCACCGTGTGCTTCTGCCAGCTGGTGACATCCATAATGGCTTGGATGGTTGTGCCTTGGCGCAGCATGTCGAGCATGGTGGATTGTTTGGAAACGCGCTTCGGTTTTTCAGGGGGCGATTGTTCCTCTGGCTGTGCCGCGCTCGGTGTTTTGCCGATGGCAGCGAACCCCTCGTCGGTGATGAGGTAAAGCACCTCTTTGCCGTTTGGCTCACTGGGATGGAATTGGGTTTTGCGCTTCACGCATCCCTTCTTGAGCAGCGCATCGATGACTTTCGTCTGCGCGGCGGTCGGTATGTGGCTCATGAAATTGCGGATGCAATTCTCGGGCGCAGCCGCTGCTTGTTCGAGGATGGTCTGCTGGGTTTTGCTTAATTCGGTCATGGGTAGGCTCCTTTTTGTTGGTGTTTAATGCCCCGCGGGACACCGACATGAATGCTTGGAAAAACACGCTTATCAACTTGAATAAGCAGAAATAGTGATGATTTTTGAATATGTTAAACGTGCTAGACCTGTTCTCTGGAATTGGGGGGTTTTCCCTCGGATTTGAGCGGGCGGGCTGGCATACCATCGGCTTTTGCGAGATAGAGCCGTCATGTCAGCGTGTATTGGCGAAACACTGGCCGAATACGCCGATTATCTCGGACATTAGGAACTTAAACGCGACTTCTGCGCCAGATTCCGTCGACATTATCTGTGGTGGTTTTCCCTGCCAGGACATCTCCGTGGCGGGCAAGAAAGCTGGAATCACAGGCAGTCGCTCGGGACTTTGGAAAGAATACGCACGATTAATCAACGAACTGAAACCGCGCTATGCAATTATCGAGAACGTGGCAAACCTGCGATCTAGTGGACTTGTTACCGTCCTCACGGATTTATGGCAGATCGGGTATGATGCGGAATGGCATTGCGTACCAGCTTCCGCCCTTGGCGCACCTCACAGACGCGACCGAATCTGGATTATTGCCTACCCCAACCGCGAGCGATGCAACGGTGGGCGAGATATTCGGGAAAAACGATACATTCAAGGTGACCAAGAGCGGTTCGATTCGAAAATATACGAAGAATGGCATCGGGGGCAGCCTGGGTCTGGCTCGGTATGTGAAATTCTGGCCGACACCGTGCGCGCGGGATTGGAAGGACACAGCAATCTCACTGGAGATGCTCGCCCGCGAGGGCAAATCCTTCAGCCGTCACAAGTTAGCCTGCTGCGTAGCCTTGGAGGAAATCCATGGTGGGGAAATGAACCAGAAATCTCACGATTAAAGGATAATGGCTTAAACCCTGACTGGGTGGAATGGCTGATGGGTTTTCCTATCGGCTGGACAGAAGGCGGAAGCCGCAAAGAACGGCTTTGCAGCCTTGGCAACGCAGTTGTGCCGATCATCCCAGAGATGATTGCCTTCAGCATTAACGAATACGAAAAAACCTATGTCCACACCAACCTATCCCGTCAGCACGATTGCGAAACTGTTTAACCTGACCGAACGGCGGGTGCAACAACTGGCAAGCGATGGTGTCATCCCAAAAGCTGAGCGCGGCAAATACGACCTTGTCGCATGCGTGCGCGGATACATCGCCTTTTTGCAGGATCGCGCCTTCGGCAAAGAAGTCATCCACGTCGATGCTCACCAGGAGCGGGCAAGATTGCTGAAAGCACAGGCCGACAAAACCGAACTGGAGGTGAAAACGCTTAAAAGCGAACTGATCCCCTCCAATGAAGTGGAGGCGCAATGGGCTGGGCTGGTGGTGGCGTTCCGTTCCCGCATGCTCGTTCTACCAACGCGCGGAGCGCATCTAGCCATAGGACTCAAGGAGTTTCATGAAATCGAAAGTGGCCTGAGGGAGCTGGTGCATGAAGCATTAACCGAGTTATCCCTCTATGACCCAGACACAATCAGCAATCCTGATTTCCAAGATAGCGAAATTGGCAGCACCGCCGCCGAACATGACGGTGAGCCAGTGGGCGGACAGCCATCGGCAACTGAGTAGCGAAGCCAGCGCAGAACCTGGCAGATGGAATACGAACCGCGCTCCCTATCAGCGCGAGATCATGGACGCATTATGTGATCCACGGGTGGAAACCGTGGTGATTATGTCCTCTGCCCAGATCGGCAAGACTGAAGTTATTAACAATATCATCGGCTACCACGTTCATCTAGACCCGTCGCCGATACTACTGCTCCAGCCTACGCTTGAAATGGCGGAAGCATGGAGCAAAGACCGTTTCGCACCGATGCTGCGTGACACGGATGTGTTGCGTGGCCTGGTGAAAGACCCGCGCACGCGCGATAGCGGAAACACGCTTCTGCACAAACGCTTCCCTGGTGGTCACATCACCATGGCGGGCGCAAATTCGCCAGCATCACTGGCGAGCCGTCCTATCAGGCTGGTGCTATGCGATGAAGTGGATCGTTATCCTGCTTCGGCAGGTACGGAAGGTGACCCTGTCAGCCTTGCGAAAAAACGCACGACGACTTTCTGGAATCGTAAGCTGCTGCTTACCTCCACCCCCACCATTAAGGGGGCAAGCCGCATTGAGGCGGCATTCGAGCAGAGTGATCAGCGGCACTTTCATGTGCCATGCCCACAATGCGGCGAATACCAGACGCTGAAATGGGGCCAAGTGAAATGGGACAGCGGAGATAATGGCCACAAGCCAGAAACCGCCCATTATGTCTGCGAGCATAACGGTTGCATCATCGTTGATAGCGATCGGCACGCCATGCTGAAAGCGGGTCGCTGGGTGGCAGAGCAGCCGCTCACGGATATTGCGGGTTTTCACATCAACGAGCTTTACAGCCCGTGGGTGACGTTTGCCCAGACCGTGACGGATTTTCTGCGGGCGAAAGCCTTGCCAGAAACGCTCAAAACCTGGGTGAACACTTCCCTTGGCGAGCCATGGGAAGAAGAAGGCGAAACGATTGAGGCCGATGTCCTGCTGAACCGCAAGGAAAGCTGGGGATCGGATGCGCCCGAACAGGTGGTGCTTGTCACCGCTGGTGTCGACGTGCAAGGCGACCGATTGGAGATCGAGGTCAAAGGCTGGGGTATTGGCGAAGAATGCTGGTCACTGGATTACCGTATTTTTTACGGCGATCCCGCACAGGATTCAGTGTGGCGTGAGTTGGATAGCTATCTGCTGAAGCCCATCCGCAGCAAAACAGGCGTGAATCTTAATATCGCCTGCGTGTGCGTGGACTCAGGCGGACATCATACACAAGCTGTCTACGAGTTTTGCGGTGCGCGTGCCGTGCGCGGTGTGTTTGCCGTCAAAGGTATTAACCAGATGGCAAAACCGCTGGTGGGCAGACCGAGCAGAAACAATCGCTACAAGCTGAGGCTTTACCCGATTGGAACGGATACCGCCAAGGAAGTGATTTACAGCCGCTTGCGTATCACCGAGCCAGGGATTGGATACTTCCATTTCCCGCTCGAACGCGACCGTGAATATTTCCTGCAGTTGACGGGGGAAAAGCAAGTTACCCGCTTTACCAAAGGCGTGGCTCGGCGCGAGTGGATTAAAATCCGCAGTCGCAACGAGGTGCTTGACTGCACGGTATATGCGCTGGCGGCGTTCAAACTTTTGAATCCTGACCTGGTGCAACTGGCCGACAATCTGGAGAGAACGCAGCACGCTGCGCCAGAACCAGAAACGACTGACACATCAAATTCAAAACCCCAGGCGCAGTGGATACCGCGCATGGACAACTGGCTATCGAGATAAATATGGCATTCACACAAACACAACTGGACGCGCTGGAAGCGGCAATCGCCTCTGGCACGCTTGAGGTACGCACAGGCGACAAGTCCGTGCGCTACCACTCGCTCGACGAGATGATCAAGCTGCGTGATGTCATCCGCAATCAACTGAATGCTGACGCGCAATCAAAGCCAAGCCGCGCCAGCTTCGCATCATTTGTGAAGGATTGATATGTGGTTAGATGACATCATAGGGGTGTTTTCGCCTCAATCCGCCTTCAAGCGTAAGCAAGCCCGTATTGCCATAGACGTTCTCGCGCGTGGCTATGAGGGCGCAAAAACTGGCAGACGGATTGATGACTGGGTCACCAGCGGCACATCCGCCAATGCGGAAATCGGTGGCGCGGGCAATCGCCTGCGCGAGCGATCACGCGATCTGGTGCGGAATAATTGCTACGGCAATAAAGCCATTGAGGTGTTCGTTGGCAATGCCATCGGCACAGGTATTACCGCACAGGCAACCACAGATTCGGATCGGCTGAATAAGCAGATCATGGATGCATGGCGCGATTGGTGTCAGTTCTGCGATGCTGACGGCGACCTCGACTTTGAGGGCATTCAGTCTCTTGCTGCGCGTGCCATGTTTGAAAGCGGCGAGTGCTTTATCCGCTTTCGTGACATCGGTTTTAGCAAAACCATGCGCGTGCCTATGCAGTTGCAGGTGTTGGAAGCAGATTTCCTCGATACGGCAAAAACCACTACGGGCGAAAACGGTAACGTCATTCGCCAAGGCATTGAGTTTGACAGCCAGAACCGCCGTGTTGCCTACTGGATGTGGCCGCAGCACCCAGGCGAAAGCATTGTTGGCAAAACCAGTTTTCAAAGCGTGCGTGTGCCAGCGGATCAGATTTTACACATCTTCCGCAAGCTGCGTCCTGGTCAATATCGCGGTGTGACTGCCTTCGCTCCTTCCATGGTGCGATTGCGTGATCTCGACGGGTACGATGATGCAGAATTATGGCGCAAAAAGATTGAAGCCTGCTTTGCCGCCTTCGTTGTTCAAAACAACGGCGCGGACGGCCCTATTGTTGGCAACGTAGCACGCAAAGGTAATACCGCTGGCGGTGAACCTCAGAAAATTGAGGAGTTCCGCCCTGGCATGATTGAATATCTCCAACCTGGTGAGGATGTCCGCTTTGGCAATCCCAGCAGCGACGGGAACTATGAATCCTACGAGCGCGTGCAGCTTCACGCTATCGCCGCAGGGCTTGGCATTACATATGAGCAGCTGACAGGCGACTTGTCGCAGGTCAATTACAGCAGCCTCCGCGCAGGATTGCTAGAATTCCGCCGCACCGTAGAAATGATCCGCTGGCAGGTGCTGATTCCTAAATTATGCGCTCCTGTGTGGCGGCGGTTCATTGACCGTGCGCTGGTGGCAGGCGTGATCAGTAAAGCTGACTATGCCGTTAGCTGGACACCGCCCAAATTCGAGATGATCGATCCGATTAAAGACGCGCAAGCCGACACCTTGATGATACGCAACGGCACATTGACGCAGAAAGAAGCCATCGCGCGTCAGGGCTTTGACCCAGACAAGCAGCTTCAAGAAATCGCCGCAACCAACAAGCAACTCGATGATCTGGGCGTGATCCTTGATTCCGACCCACGCAACACAGCCAAGAGCGGGATGGTGCAAACAGAAAATTCAGGAGTACAAACCAATGACAGCAGCAAAAATTCCAAAGATTGAGCGTAAAGACCTGCCGCTACAAACACGGTTGGCAAGTTTTGAAGAACAACAGGCGGAAACGGAGGATCGCGTATTCAACGTGATCTTCACGACTGGTGCAATCGTTCGCCGTTACAATTTCATGGCGGATGAATCCTACGACGAGGAACTGGTGGTGAGTCCCACCGCTCTACGGCTCGGAAGATTGAACTCAGGAGCAGCCCCCGTCCTTGATACCCACTCGGATTTTACCCTTGAAAATATCAAGGGTGTGGTGATGGGCGGCAGCGCACGCATCGAAAACGGGCTTGGCTATGCCAGCCTGAAAATCGACGGCGGCGCGGAGAATGAATCCGTTATTCGAAAAATTCGGGATGGCATCATCCGGAATGTCAGCGTTGGCTATCGTGTCCACCGATACGAGGTCATACGCAGTGAAGGCACAGTACCGCTTTACCGTGCCGTCGACTGGGAGCCTTACGAAATATCACTTGTTCCCATCGGTGCGGATGCTGGTGCTGGCATTCGTTCCAACCCTCATACATTTCCGTGTGAGATTATCAATCCTCAACCTTTTAAGGAGTTAAGACTTATGACCGATATCGACAACAAACCGCAGGAGCAGGATACTCCTGCAACCCCGCAAACGGAAACCCCTCCTGCTGCGAATCCCCCAGCAGCAGACCCGCAACCTGCTACACCCGCATCGACTGAAGAAGCGCGTGCGGAAGGTGCTCGCCTTGAACGCCAGCGTGCAGCGGAGATCACCAAGATCACCCGCTCTGCCATGCTGCCCGACACATTTGCCCATAAATTGGTAAGTGACGGCACTGCCATTCCTCAAGCCCGTAAATTGGTGCTGGATGAATTGGCACGCAAAAGTGGCGAAAACGGAGAAATCCGCCCGCAGATTTCCATCGTGCGTGACGAGATGGACTCAGCGCGTGCCATGGTGGAAAATGCATTGCTTCACCGCCATGATCCAAAAACCTACAAGCTGGATGATGGTGCACGCGAGTATCGTGGCATGACCCTCATGGAAATGGGGCGTGACTTGCTGGAACGCAGGGGCATTCGCTCTCGCGGTCTTTCCAAGTCGGAAGTGGCTGGTAGCATGCTGGGACTGGAAATGCGCGGTGGGTTTCATTCCACCAGTGATTTCCCTTTGATTCTGGCAAACGTAGCCAATAAAACGCTGCGTGCCGCTTACGAAGCTGCTCCCCAGACCTTCAAAGGCTTTTCACGTCAAACTACGAATCCAGATTTCAAAACCATCGCCCGCACACAGTTGGGTGATGCACCTACGCTCGAGAAGGTAAATGAGTCTGGTGAGTTCAAGCGTGGCACTGTCAGTGAGGCTCGTGAACAATACGCGCTTGCCACCTACGGCAAGGTCGTGGCTGTTACGCGCCAAACCATCATCAATGATGATCTGGGTGCATTCACCCGTTTGCCAGAGATGTTCGGCCGCGCTGCTGCCGACCTCGAAAGCGATACGGTGTGGGGCATTATTACCAGCAACCCGAACATGGGTGATGGTGTGGCACTGTTCCATGCCACCCATGGCAACCTTGCGGGTGCTGGCGCAGTCATCAGCGTGGCAACACTTGGAGATGCGCGTGCGGGCATGCGTAAACAGAAAGGCTTGAACGGACGCTTTATCAACGTCATGGCCAAGTATCTGATAGTGCCTGCTGCCATTGAAACGGTGGCCGAGCAATTCGTGACCCAGACGAACATCGTCTACACCAAGAACACCGATTATAATCCGTTTGCCAACAAGCTGCAGGTTATTGCGGAGCCTCGCCTTGATGCTGCTTCGGCGATTTCCTGGTATCTCGCCGCTGATCCTGCCCAGATCGATACCATTGAGTATGCGTATCTCGAAGGACAGGAAGGCGTTTACCTCGAAAGCCGTGTTGGCTTCGATGTGGATGGCGTTGAACTGAAAGCGCGTCTGGACTTTGCTGCTAAGGCAATTGACTGGCGCGGTTTCTGGAAAAACCCAGGCGCATAATCCTACCCCTGACTACCTAACCACGAGCGGCTTTGAGCCGCTTTTTTTGTATCTAACTCAAAGGAGAATCCTATGAAGACTTTCGTTATGGAGGGTAAAACCCTTACCCTTATCGCCCCGTATGCCCTGACTTCTGGTCAAGGCTTGCTGGTTGGTTCAATTTTCGGTGTGGCATCGGGTGATGCTGCTATCAGCACCGAAGTAGAAGCAGTCACTGACGGTGTGTTCACGCTGACCAAAGCAACAGGTGCGGCATGGACAGTCGGTGCGCTGATCTACTGGGATAACGCCGCACGTAACTGCACCACCACGGTTGCCACCAACAAACTGATCGGCGTGGCGCAAGCCGCTGCTCTTTCTGGCGACACGGTGGGTAATGTGCGCCTTAACTCAGCGTTCATCAGCTAATGAGCGTTTTTAACACAGCGATACAAGCACTGTTCAACGATAGAAATCTTGCGGTTGATGCCACTTTCATTCCGCAGGTGGGTGTATCAAAGCCAGTGCGTGTGATTACCCGTGCGCCTGATGTGTATCAAAATGTCGGACAGTCGGTGATTGAAACCCCAAGCCTGGTGCTTGAGGTGCAGGTCACTGACTGTCCCGCAATATGCCAGGGCGACCAGTTTATCATTGATACGATTGCTTACACCGCGCAGGGCGAACCTCGGCGCGATAGTGAGCGGCTGTTATGGCAGGTGGATTGCTATGCGTCTTGAAGCAGCGATTAAGGGAGATCTCCATAAATTCATGGAGCAGCAGAAGATTGCGGCGGAAACCGCTGTTACTGCTGGCGTAGCGGAGATCACGGATCGCATTAAAAATGATCTGCGCGGACAAGTCGCGGGTGCTGGGCTTGGTAGTAAGCTGGCGAAAAGCTGGCAAGCCAAGCTCTATCCCAAGGGTAAGAAATCGATTGATGCTGCTGGCTGGGTGTTTTCCAAAGCACCGAAGCTAATCCGCGCCTTTGATGAAGGCACGCTGATTAAAAGCAAAGACGGTTTCTTTCTGGCAATCCCCACCGAAGCCGCTCCGAAGCGTGGTGTCGGTGGAAAACGCATCACCCCGTCGAACTTTCCTGAACATTCATTGGGGCGGCTGCGATTTGTCTATCGCCCTGGGAAAATATCACTGCTGGTGGTTGACGGATTGCGGGCTGGCACGGGCAAGCGCGGCGGCTTCCGCAAAGCCAGTGAATCCGCACTGAAAACAGGTCGAGGGCTGGCCACAGTGGTGATGTTCTTCCTCGTCCCACAGGTGAAGCTCAGAAAACGGCTTGATTACAAGGCTGTGGTCAATCGGTGGGAACCTCAGTTGCCACAAACCATTTTGAAACATTGGCCGCAGGATAAAGGAAATGACCAGCAAACGTGAACAGATATTAGATCGCCTGAATACCAAAATGAACGCTCTGGAAAGCGCAACCGTCAAGGTTTACCGCAATCTGGATAAACCGCAGAAGATCACATCGGGTGGCATTATCATCCTGCGCGATGGTGGTGGCGAAGAACCTGAAGTGCTGCTCTCACCGCTCACCTATATTTATGAGCATCTGGTAACGGCAGAAATCATGGTGCAAAACCCCGATCCCGCGATCAGGGACAGCACACTGGATGCTCTGCTCGTCAGTATCGGCGGTGTTATCAATGCCAATCGCACGCTCGACGGGCTGGCGGAGTGGATCGAGGCGCGATCACCCGATTTTCAGGAAGAATCCATTGAGGGAGCAGCCAGCATCCGCACCGCCACGGTGCTGATCATGGTGCGCTTCTTCACGACTGACCCGCTCAATTAATCAACCTAACAGGAGTAATATTTATGGCTCGATCTTATGGCTCGGCAGCAACTCTGCTTGCCTTGAAAGAAGTAACCTATGGGCTTAAGCCCGCTGGTAACTGGGAAAAATTCGCGTTTGTATCCTCGGATTTAAGCGCAGAACAAAATCTGATTTCATCCGATCTGCTGGGGCAAGGACGCGAACCACGCGCACCTTTCCGCGATGTGATCAACGATGAAGGCAATCTGGTCATCCCCGTGGAAGGCCGCGACTTTGGTCGCTGGTTACAGCTTCTGCTTGGCAACCCTGTATCTGCTGGCGTTGCTGCGACGGGTGACATCACCTTCACCGTCAACCCCAGTGCAGGACATACCATCACCATTAACGGTATAGTGTGGACGTTCGTTGCCAGCGGTGCGACGGGAACACAAACCAATATTGGCGGCAGTTTGGCTGCTACGCTTACGCAGTTGGCAACCGACCTTAATGCTTCGGTGAATGCCAGCATTACGCCTGCCACTTATTCTAACGGCGGTGGCACGAAACTGAATATCGTGCATGACGCAGTTGGCGGCGGCGGTAACAGCTTCACACTGGCTTCTGGCAATGCCAACGGCGTGGCAAGCGGCGCAACGCTCTCAGGCGGTGGTTATACCCACACCTTTATCAGTGGCGCAGCCAGCCTTCCGTCCTTTGCGGCGGAAATCGGCCATGCCAATGTGCCAGCCTATTTTGTGCATACGGGATGCATGCTCAATAGCATGGCGATGAATTTTCAGCGGTCTGGCTCTGCTAATGCCACGCTGAATATCATTGCCCAGGGCGAAACACGCTTTGCATCCACGCAAGGCGGCACACCGACAAGCCGAGTGTACAAGCCATTCAGCCAGTTTAACGGCTCAATCAAACGCAATGGCACTGCGCTTGCCAATATCACAGGAGCGCAATTTACTTACTCCAACGGTATGCAAGCCGTGCCTACCATTCGTAATGACGCACTGATCGAAGGCGTTGATCCTACAACGATCTCCGTCAATGGCAGCATTGATGTGCGCTTTGCCGATACCACGCTGGTGGATGATGCAATCAATAACACCGCGATTGAACTGGAGCTTGCCTACAAGCTGGCTGGGCTGGACGGAAATAACTTCTCGCTCACCTGGACATTCCACGAAGTGTATTTGCCGCGACCGCGCATTCCTGTGTCGGGACCAGGCGGCGTGCAAGCCAGCTTCAACTGGCAAGGCGTGTTCGACGACTCTCTCACAAAATCCGTCACTGTCGTTCTGAAAAACGACATCACCACTTACCCATAAGGAGAAGTTATGCTCAGATTAAATCTCAAAAAAGAACCGTACTGGCTGGATTTACCCGCAGGGGTGAAGGTCAAGGTGCGCCCGCTTTCCACCGCAATAATGAGCGCGGCGCAGTCATCCGTGATCAAGCAGATCACCGACTGGCGGCAGGAACGTAAATCCCGCTTCGATGTTGGCGCAGATGTCAGTGATCTGCCTGATGTGGATGACGAACTCACCCGCCTCGGGCTTTCGGAATCCATGCTGATTAAAGCCCTTGCGTGTGGCGCAGTCATTGAATGGCAAGGCGTGCTTGGGAGTGTTGGCGATACAGTGTCTCCAGTAAATCATCAGACCGTAAATGATCTGATGGACATCTGGTTTGTGGCGCAGGAGTTCTGGAAACAATACACAGCGTCCCTTTCGCTATTGGAAGCCGAGGGAAACGCATCAGGGCTCGCAGCAGCTGGCACTTCGGCGGCGGGTCTGGATATTGCAAAGGATGCCATGACGAAGAACTCCCGTGCAGTAAAGGTGAAAAAAGCCAGCTAACGGGCGAACTCTGCCCCTACATCCAGCATGAACCCACCACCCATGAAGGGTTTGAAACGTGGGAAATCATCCTGCGGTGCAGTGGGCAACTGAAACTTTATCCCAGCGGCAAAATCGCAGGGTTCGACATTCCAACCATTTTAAGCGTGACCCAGGTGCTTGGCTACGAGCCGCGAGCACTCTTGCTTCTGCTCGACTATGCCGAGGCAGGGTTACGAGAGGCAATCCGTAACCATGGCAACAGCAACTCAGAACATTTCGATCAGGATAGCGGTCGTTGACGGCGATAAGGTACGCCGTGAATTAACGCTCACTGGTGAAGCGGGACAGCGTGCGCTTGCCAAAATTAAGGAAGCCACTGCGCCTGCCACGAAATCACTGGCAGCGGTGAATGTCGTTGGTGAGCAAGTGCGCTACGGCATGGAGAATCTTGCTGGCGGCACGGGTTCTCTGGGAGCAAGCCTTACTCGTCTTGGCCCTGTTGGGCTGGCGGCTGCGGCAGCGATTGGTGCGCTGGGCTTGGCGGTTGCGGGCGGCATTAGAGAGTTCAAAGAAGCGGAACAGGCACTTAACCAACTAAACGCCGCACTCAATGCCACTGATTTTTCTGCTGGCGTTACGGCGAAAGAAATTACTGCGCTCGGTGAAGCCGTTGAAGGCAACACCTTATTCAAGAAGGAAGCGATACAGCAAGCCGCAGCTTCTCTTACATCTTTTCAGAATGTAGCGGGTGAAACTTTTACCCGCGCACTGAAACTATCAGCCGATCTGGCAGTGCGTCTGGGAACGGATTTACCGTCTGCCGCTGATATGCTGGGTAAGGCACTGGAAGCCCCAGAAGAAGGGCTTGGCAGACTGGCGCGGAAATTCAGTGACCTATCGCCCGCACAGAAGGAAGCAATCGACAACTTCGTTAAGCTGGGGGATGTCGCTTCTGCCCAGGCAGTCATCCTTGAGCATCTGGAATCCAAAACCAAAGGGCTGGCAGAAGCACAGGCACAGGGATTAACGGGTGCTGCTGACACATTGGGTGATGCATGGGACGATTTGCTGGAATCGTTTGGCAGAACCATCAGTGAATCAGGCGCGGCTCAAGTCAGCCTGAACTTGCTCACCAAAGCGGTGCGCGGCTTGCAGGAAGCGATTAATCCAACACGCGAGCAGCGCAAAAGCGAACTTGAAGAAGAAATCAGCAGCCTAAAGGATAGCTTTGGCACGAAGGTGGATCAGTTCGTGCTTGGCAGTGCGCCAGTGCTTGAGCAGAAAAAACGCGAACTGCAAAAGATTAATGAGGAACTTGCCGCCGAACAGAAGAAGGCGGATGAAGAAATACAGAACGCCCGCACCGCCGCTGAAAAAGCTGCGGCCGAGCGGCGCAACAACCAGCTGCTTGAGCTTCAGAAGAAATATCTGAAAGAATATGAGGACGTAACACTCACCGCGCAGCAGAAAATCCTGCGTGATGCCGAGGAACGCCGCAAGCAGATCGTAGCTCTGAACAAAGGGTGATACCAACAGCGATGCCGCAAAAGAAGCATTGGCTGCGCTTAATGCCTCCACCAAGGCAAAACTGGCCGATGCAAATAAATCAACGGCTAAGTCTTCCGTTGCCACAAAGGATGATAGCGAGGAAAAACGCGCCCGTGCAATTGAGGAAATCAATCGCGGAATATTGCGAACCAAGCCTTCCTATGACGTTGCCAAGCAGGCACTGGACGAGTGGAAAACCAAGCTGATTGAAAACCTTGGCGGCGCGAGCGAAGCCAATCAGCAATATATCGACAAGATCGAACAGATCTATTCGGTGAAGCTGAAGGAAATTTACGACAAGTCATTGCTCGATAGCGATAAATGGGAGGACGGCGCAAGCCGTGCTCTCAAACGCTATGCGGATGAAGCCACCAATGCCGCCAAAAACGCCGAGGATTTGTTCGGCAGCGCTGCTAGCAAGGTGGAAGATACGCTGGTGGATATGGTTACCACGGGTGAGTTTTCGTTCAAGAAACTGGGCGACCTCGTGCAGTCCATCGAGCAGGATATTTTGCGGATGTTCATCCGTCAGCAGGTCACTGGCCCCATCGCAGGTGCGCTGGGTGATTTTGTCAAAGGCAGTGGCGGCGATATTTTCGGCAGCATCTTCGGTAGCCTGTTCCATGATGGTGGTGTGGTCGGCGCATCCAGCGTTGCCCGCCGCGCTGTGCCTTCGCATCTGTTTGCAGGTGCGCCACGCTTTCATAACGGACTGATGCCTGACGAGTTCCCCGCCATTTTGCAAAAGGGCGAAACCGTGCTGCCACGAAACAGCAAAATGGGCGGCAACAATATCACCTTTAATATCACCACTCCAAACGCGCAGAGCTTCATGGATTCCCAAGGGCAGATCATGAGCAAGCTGGCGACCCAGTTGGGGCGGCATAAATCGAGGAACGGATAATGCCCACATTTCATGAAGTACAGTTTCCACCCAAAGTCGCTTATGGCGCATCGGGTGGCGCGGAGTTTAACACCAGCATTACCACCACCTTCTCAGGATTCGAGCAGCGCAACGTCAACTGGCAGAAAGCGCGTGGTCGCTGGGACGTATCGACTGGTATTAAAACCAAGACCGATATGGACATCCTGCAGGCGTTCTTCCGCGCACGATTCGGCAAAGCCTATGGCTTCCGCTTCAAGGACTGGAGCGATTACCAAGCGGTGGGGCAAACGCTCGGCACAGGGAATGGCACGCAAACAGCCTTTCAGCTGACAAAAACTTATACCAGCGGTGCTTACAGCTACAGCCGCGACATTAAGAAACCCGTCACTGGCACAGTAAAAATCTACCTGAACGCCGTGCTTCAAGGCGCAGGATTCAGCGTTGATCTCACCACTGGGATTGTCACTTTCTCTGCCGCGCCTGGTGCGGGTGTGATTGTGAGCGCGGATTTTGATTTCGATGTGCCAGTGCGCTTCGACACCGACACGCTGGCTGTGCGTGCAGACGGCCCAGGCATTTTTGTCTGGGATGCAATTCCAATTGTGGAGATACGCTTATGAGAACCGCCTCAAGTAATATGGCCGCGCATCTGGCGGGTGAAGTTACCAGCCTTGCTGTTTGCTGGAAACTGACTTTGACCAGCGGCACGGTGATGGGATTCACCGATCACACCGATGATCTGACTTTTAGCAGCCAGCTTTATAAAGCCGCGACGGGTTTTTCACCCACCAGCGTTGAAACCAAGGATAAATTCAGCGTCGATAATCTGGACGTGGCAGGAATCCTCGACGCTGCGGCAATCACCGAAGCTGACATCATGGCAGGCAAATATGACTTTGCCGAAATTGAAATCTTCATGGTGAATGTCACTGATCTCTCGCAAGGATCAATCACGCACCGCCGTGGGTGGCTTGGTGAAGTGAGTTTGAAGAATGGACAGTTCGTTGCCGAAGTGCGTGGTCTGGCACAGAAATTACAGCAGAACATCGTTGAACTTTACAGCCCCACATGCCGCGCTGTGTTCGGTGATACGCGCTGCAAAGCCAATCTTGCCAGCTACACGGTGGGCGGAACGGTCAACACCATCACCAGCCGTCAGGTCTTTATCAGTAATTCCATGGTGCAGGCGGCGGGATATTTTTCCAGTGGGGAAATCGTGTGGCTGACTGGTGCAAACGCTGGGCGGCGCATGGAGATCAAAGAGTTCTCGAACAAGCAATTCACATTGGTGCTGCCGATGCCAAACAACGTAACGGTGGGCGACACCTTCAACGCCATCGCTGGCTGCGATAAAACCATCGCCACTTGCGTGGCAAAATTCAATAACGCCGTCAATTTTCGCGGTGAGCCTTACGTCCCAGGTATGGACAAGATGCTCGCCACCTCAGCAACATCCAATGATTTACAAAGCGTATGACACATTCACAGGACATCGTAATCCAAGCTCGTACATGGCTTGGCACGCCGTTTCACCATCAGGCGCGACTTAAAGGCAAAGGCTGTGACTGCCTCGGCCTCATTGTAGGCGTGGTGGATGAACTCGGCTTAAAGGATACGCATGGTCAGCCCCTCGCTGCCTATGACGAGGTTACCTATTCCAGAGAGCCTGACGGCGCATATCTTACGCAAAAGCTCACTGCCTTGCTGGAAGAAGTGCCGTTTACAGAAGCCCAAGCTGGAGATCTGGCTTTGTTCACCGTGCGCGATAACCCGCAGCACATGGCACTCCTAACGGATTACGAAGGCACGATTGGCATGATCCATTGCTACGCGCAGGCGCGGCGTGTGGTGGAGCATCGCCTTGATGATGACTGGAAATCAAGACTCGTGAAGGTATTCAGATGGCAGCAATAGTTTTAGCAGCTGCGGCCAGTTCCGCCGCCACATCACTCGGCGCAGGCACATTCTTTGCCGCCGTAGCTGGTGGTGCGGGCGGATTTCTGGGTGGGTTCGTTGACCGTGCTATTTTCGGCGGTGGCAAGGCACGCATCAATCAGGAAGGCTCACGCCTGACCGATTTAATGGTGCAGGCTTCCACCTATGGCAAGGCAATCCCTGTCGTTTACGGCAATGCCCGTATTGCAGGAAACGTCATCTGGTCACGCCCGATTCAGGAGCATGTGACTACCAGCACGCAATCCTCTGGCGGTGGTAAAGGTGGCGGCGGAGGTGGTGGCGTGGAAACCACTACGACCAGCTACACCTACACGGCTTCACTGGCAGTGGCTATTTGCGAGGGTGCAATCAGTGAAGTGGTGCGCGTATGGGCGGATAGCAAACAGTTGGATTTAACCCAAGGCAGCTACACGCTTTATCTGGGTGACGAAACGCAACTGCCTGATACCTATATCTCATCGTTCTATACGGCTGGGCAAACGCCAGCCTATCGCGGCATGTCCTATGTGGTGATTAAGGATTTCCCTCTAGGGGATTTTGGCAACCGCATTCCGAACTTTACCTTTGAGGTGCGCCGCACGCTGAAGAAACCCTTCGACCTTGAGGACAAGATTAAAGACATCACCATTATCCCTGGTGCTGGCGAATTTGTATATGACACGGTGGTGCAGGAAAAAACCAGCGGACAGCAGGATGTTTCAGGCAACTTCGTTCAGGGCGGAAAAGTTACCAAGATGAACCTGAACAATCTGAATAACAAAGCCGATATGCTGGTGGCTCTTGATAACCTGAAAGCCAATCTCCCGAATGTGGAATGGGTGTCGGTAGTGGTGAACTGGTTTTCCGACTCCGTCGATCCCGCTGTGAGTATCATTAAGCCTGCGGTGGAGTTTGACGGTCAAGGAGCGCGTGTTGCGCCCGATGATTGGGCGGTCGGCAGCTTTACACGCACGACTGCACACGAGATTCTGACGTTCCCAGACGGCACTCCCACTTACGGTGGAACGCCGACCGATAAAAGCATTGTGCGGCTATGCCAGGAGTTAAAGGCGCGTGGTTATAACGTGTTGTTTTATCCGATGGTGCAAGTGGATACTATCACGCCACAAAGCAAGCCATGGCGCGGCAGGATTACGGCTACCACCATAGCGGATGCAAATAACTTCTTCACGCGCACCAATGGCTACAATGGGTTCATCACACATTATGCCAACCTCAATGTTGGCGGCGTGCTGCTGAAGAACAACATCGATGCTTTCATGATCGGTTCAGAGTTGATCGGTCTGACGCAATACATGAATCCGACGGGTGTGTTCCCAGCGGTGACGCAGCTTAAAAGCCTTGCCGCCACGGTGAAATCTGCTGTCGGCGCAGGCGTGAAAGTGATGTATGGCGGCGATTGGAGCGAATATCACTCGGTAAACGGCTGGTATAATCTCGATCCGCTATGGTCGGATTCCAACATCGATGCGGTGGCGATTGATTGCTATTTTCCGCTCACGCCAGATCTACCGCAATCGCAGATCGACTATCAGGCGGTTTATGACGGCTGGACGCAGGACGAAGGCTGGGATTATTACTGGGACGGCACGCGCACCACTCAAACCTTCTATTCAGGCTCAACCTATGCCTGGAAGAATGTGCAGCACTGGTGGAACAGCACCCATACCAATCCCGATGCCAGTGGCACGGCATGGACTGCCAAAATGAAGCCTGTGTGGTTCTCGGAGCTTGGTTTCCCTTCGGTGGACGGCTGTTCGAACCAGCCGAACGTGTTTGTTGATCCTGACTCAGTGGAGAGTTTCTACCCTCGAGGTTCGCGTGGGCGGGTGGATTTTCTGGCGCAACGCACTGCGCTTGATGCATCCATCGATTATTTGGATGCACAAAACGTACTGGATGCTAATTTTATTCCACGCAAGTTTATCTGGACGTGGGACGCACGGCCGTTTCCGTTCTTCCCCGACCTCGGCTCGGTGTGGGCGGACGGCAGTAACTGGAAAACAGGGCATTGGGTGCAAGGCAAGCTGGGGCTGTCAAACCTCGGCCAGATCGTTGCCGATCTGCTGAAGAAGGTTGGCTACGATACGACGATGTATGACACCAGCCGCCTGACAGATATTGTTTCTGGCTTCATCATTACGAACCGCCAAACGGTGCGTGCTTGCCTTGAACAACTGTCGACCGCTTACTTCTTTGACATGGTGGAATCGGACGGCTTGTTGAAATTCATCAAGCGCGGCAAGGTTTCCAACACCACGGTGGACTTTACCGAACTGGTGCCAGGTGATGATGCGATCAACACTTTTAGCATTACCCGCACGCAGGAACTGGAATTGCCACGCCAGGTGGATGTGATTTATCTGAATCGCACGGCGGATTATCAGGCTGGCACGCAGTCCTCACAGCGGCAAACCGTCAAAGCGGTGGATTACGCCACGGTCAACCTACCGATTGTACTTTCGGATCAGGAAGCAAAAGTGGTGGCCGATGTCACCCTTTACAATGCCTGGGTGGGACGTGTGCAGTATCAATTCACTGTGCCGCCGAAATATGCGCTGCTTGAGCCAACCGATGTGATTACCGTTACAAAGGACGGAGCAGCCTATGTCATGCGGATCAATTCCACCAAGCTGGTGCGGAATGGGATGCAGGAAATCATGGCGGTTGCGGAGGATGTCAGCAGCTATGATTTCTATAATCCCGCTGGCACTGGCACACCGAACTTACAGCCACCAACGAGCATTTCCGCCACACGGCTGGAACTGCTTGATCTGCCAGCGTTCCCAACGGATGCGGTGACGGATGCTTATCTGCGCTACGGCGTGGTGGGCTTGGGTGGCGACTGGACAGGTTCGGCGGTTTACCGCTCGGATGATGGTGGCTCAAACTATGCGCTGATGCAAACGCTTACGGCGCAGGCAACCATCGGCGCGGTGCTGAATATCATTCCCGCAGGGACGATTTACACCTGGGATAATAGCACCACCATCGATGTGCTTTTAACCTTTGGCCAGCTGCAAAGCGTGACCGACATTGCCGTGCTGAATGGCGCGAATGTATGCGTCATCGGCGATGAGGTGATTCAGTTCCAAACCGCCACATTGCTTGATACCAACAAATACCGCCTCTCAAACCTGCTGCGTGGGCGGCTTGGAACGGAATGGGCGGTCAGCGGTCATGTAGCAGGTGAACGGTTTATCATGCTGACAAACGCTCTGGCGCGTGAGCTTATGGCTTCTTCTGGCTGGAGCATTAGCAAGAAGTACAAGCCCGTAACGATAGGCTCTACGCTTGGGGCAACAACCGCGCAGGACTTTACCTATGCGGCAAGAGCCTTAAAGCCCTATGAGCCCGTGCATATCGTGGGTAGCCGCAACACAGGTGGTGATCTCACCATCAACTGGAAGCGGCGCACACGGATCGGTGGCGATTGGCGGGATGCAGTGGACATTCCGCTCTCCGAGGAATCAGAACGCTACGAGGTAGAAATCATGCAAGGCGTAACGCTGAAGCGCACGATTACTGGCCTGACATCGCCCACAACCATCTACACCGCCGCGCAGCAGGTGACGGACTTCGGTTCGGCACAAAGCAGCGTCAGCGTGAAAGTCTATCAACTTTCCGCAGCGGTTGGGCGTGGCAATGCAGGCATAGCCACCATCTAAAACTTAACAACTTAACCAAAGGAACATCCGATGCCCAACACCACGGGACGATTACTGCTGCCTTATATTCTGCAATCGCAGAGCCAGAAGGAAGTCACCCATAACGATGCGCTTAACATTCTCGACGTGCTGATTCAGGCAGTCGTGCAGGATGTGGGTTTGAACACGCCACCTGGTAGCCCAACGGTTGGGCAATGCTGGGTGGTGGGTTCATCCCCTACGGGCGCATGGGCAGGAAAAGCCAGCCAGATTGCTCAGGCAGCGGATGGTGGCGGCTGGTTCTTTGTCGCCCCATTTAAGCGGCTGAAGCTCTGGAATGAAACCACCGACGAATACGTGATGTTCGACGGCACAAACTGGGTGTCGGAAGGATTGCTGCTCAAGGAAACAGGCGAATATCTGCGGGTGGAACACAAAACCGAGGATGTGACTGTCAACACAGGCGCATTCAAGGACACCACCATTCAGATTCCCGACCGCGCCATTGTGCTGGCGGTCAACGTGCGCGTGATTACGGCAATCACCGGCGCGACATCCTTTGGCATTGGGGTTGCTGGCGACACCACACGCTACGGAAACTTGATCGGTACTGCGCTGGATTCCACCAATATCGGCATCACCAGCCCACTGGCGTATTACGCCAACACCGCTATCCGCCTGACCGCGAACGGCGGCAACTTCACGGGCGGCGTGATCCGCACGACGATGCAATACCTCAAACCTCGCGGCCCATGGACATGGTAATTTTATGACAACACATCCAGCAAAACATAATCTCTACGTCTATCGCGGTGCGACTTTATCAGAAGCCGTTACCTGGAAGGACGAAAATGGCATTCCGATTGACCTGACAGGGTTCACAGCACGGATGCACATGCGGGAAACAATGGATTCCGCAACGCCATTTCTCACACTCACCACGGAAAATGGTGGGATCACCCTGGGCGGCGCAGCTGGCACGATTGATATCCTTGCCTCGGCAACCGCTACCTCTGCCATTACGGCCACGGCTGGCGTTTACGATCTTGAACTGATCGCCTCGGACACAATCACCGTTACCCGTCTGTTGGAAGGGATTGTCTTTATCAGCCCAGAGGTAACGCGATGACCGACATTATCACAGTTAACAAAGTCATTCAGATTGTGAAGGTCGAGGAAAAACGCCTCGATGTGGTGACAGTCGGCACTCAGGGGCCACCAGGCACAGGAGGAAGCGGCAGCACTCCGCAGGCTGAACAAACCACGGTGGATTTTGGCAATGCCAGTGGCGGTGAAAGCGATCTGGCAATTGTCGCAGTTGCAGCTGCATGGGTCACGAATGGCTCAGTCATTCTTTGCAATGCCGCAGGCGTGAGCACGCCCGACCACGATCCTGAAGATGCTGCACTGGAGGGCATTACCGCCATTGCCGCCAATCTGAATGAAGGCGTTGGTTTCGATGTGGTAGCGCGTGCGCCGCAGGGAAGCTGGGGACGTTTTAACATCAACATCATAGGAGTTTGATATGAGTATTATTCTAAAATCTGGCGATTCCGCCGACCTTGCTTCGGTGGACGCAAACAAGCGGCTGAAGGTCAATCTGCCTATGGCACTGGCCGACTCTGGCTATTCTGTGATCGCTGGGGAATCCCATGACGGCGCAAGTGGCGAGCCGCGACTGGTTCGTGCGGCACGAGTTTCAACGGATGGTCGCTTGCGCGTGGGCGTGGACAACATTTACTGGGCGGATACCTTCAACCATACAGTGGTGGACGGCAGTGCCTATCAATGCGTCACCGCCACAGCAACACTTGCCATGACAGGCGGTTTTCTGGTGCTGAATGCGGGCAACTCGGTAGCTTCCGCTGCGGTGGCACGGGTTCAAACCTTTAAAACCTTCCCACTGCATCCTGCTGGCTCATTGGAAGTAGCATTCCGCCAGCGTTTTGCCATTAACCCGATTGCCAACAACGTCTGCGAATTTGGGCTTGGCTTTGCTGCCACGACGGCCACGCCGACCGATGGGGTATATTTCAAGATCAACAGCGCAGGTGTGCTGGTAGGCGTGATGAACATTAACGGCACGGAAACCACCACCGCGCCGATGCCTTCGCCAGTAGCAAATGAGGTTTACTATTACCGCATTGTCATCGAGCAAGATCGGATTGAGTTCTACATCGACGGGGTGCTGGAAGGTGTCATTCTTTCGCCTAATACCGCTGCCGCAGTATCGCTCTCGCGTTGGCAACCACTGCTGATGCGCTGCTATAACGCCGCTGCCACAGGTTCGGCGCAGCGCATGGAAGTGGCTGATGTAGCAGTGATCGCCCGTGATCTGGCATTGAATCGCTTATGGCCAACAGCAATGGCTGGTGCTGAGTACGGCAGCTATAATAACCCTCGTGGCTCGGCAATGGGGCAATCTGCCAATTATGTAAACAATACCGCGCCTGTATCTGCCACGCTTTCTAACACGGCGGCAGGCTACACCACACTTGGAGGGCAGTTTCAGTTTGCGGCAGTGGCTGGGGCAGAAACGGATTATGCACTGTTCGGATTCCAAGTTCCCGCCGCCGCAGCGGCTGGTGGAAACCGCAATCTGGTGATCCGTGGCATTCGCATTGAAACCTTCAACATGGGAGCGGCTTCCGCTACCACGCCAACGCTGCTGCAATGGGCATTAGGTGTTGGTGCAACGGCCGTATCGCTTGCTACATTAGATTCCATCACTGCAGGAACACGCGCTCCACGCCGTGTGCCACTCGGAATCCAGTCCATGCCTGTTGGCACAGCCATTGGTGGCTCACTCACACCAATTGATGTGAACCTCGACGCACCGATTTATGTCGCGGCCGGCACGTTCCTGCACATCATCCTGCGTATGCCTGTCGGGACAGCAACCGCATCGCAGATCATCCGTGGGCTGGCGATGATCAACGGCTACTTCGAATAAACCCAACCTTTAATCAATCAAGACCAGCCGCCCTTTGAGGCGGTTTTTTTATGCCTGGAGGAAACATGACCCAAGAACAAGAAGCAGAACATCTCGACGTACACGTTGCCGTGTGCGCGGAACGATACAAGTCGCTGGAAGGACGGCTCGACCGCATTGAGCGCGTCATGTGGTGGATGCTCACCACGCTAATTTTAGCACTTGGGGGCATGGCGTTTGAACTGGTGGTGCTCATCGGGGGGAGGATTATATGATTACACTCTTTGGATCATTATTAGGCTTTCTCTCAGCAGCTTTCCCAGATTTCCTGAAGCTGTTCCGTGACGCGCAGGATCGCAAGCACGAGCTTAAAATCCTCGAATTGCAGATGCAGCAACAGGCTCAGGGGCATGTAAACCGCCTGGAGGAGATTCAGGTGAATGCGGACATCGCCGAATCCCAAGCCCTCTACAAGACCTACAACGTAGGGATTCGCTGGGTGGACGCGCTGAATGGCACGGTGCGCCCCGTCATCGCCTACAGCTTCTTCATTCTCTATGCGGCCGTGAAGGTGATGCAGTTTTCCGCTGATATGCCGTGGCTGCTATGGACGGCAGAAGATCAGGCGATCTTTGCAGGCATCATCAGCTTCTACTTCGGCCAGCGTGCAATGGCAAAACTGCGGAGCGGTAAATGAGGCACATTTCCAAGCAAGGGCTTGACCTTATCTGCCGCTTTGAAGGGTTCTCGCCAGTCATTTACATCTGCCCCGCGGGCTATCCCACCATCGGCTACGGCCACCTGATTACCGAAGCCAACAAAGAGCAGTTCCTGGACGGGGTGGACGAGGACGAAGCGTTGGAACTACTCCGCAGCGATGTCGGCAAAGCCGAACGCGCGGTGCTGCGCCTGATTGCTGTGCCGCTCACGCAGGGGCAGTTTGACGCACTGGTATCGTTCACCTTCAACCTGGGCAGCGGTGCGCTCCAGCGTTCCACGCTCCGCCGAAAAGTGAACCGCGAGGAGCATGATGACGCCAGCCGAACTCATGAAATGGGTCTGGGCTGGCGGCAGGAAACTGAAGGGTCTGGTTAAGCGCAGGGCTGCGGAGATAGAGCTATATTCTAAAGCTATTTCTTGAACTTTTTAAAGTTCTCTGCCTGTTCAAATATTTCTTTGTAAACCTCATCACGATCCACAGGTGGGTAATCGTATTTAGCCAGTAGAATAATGAGATCTGCCTTCAACTCCGCCTTGATGTCGTCTCGTTGGCTCCAATCTGTATATTTTGCCTTATCATCAACAACTTTTTTAACTTCTTGTGCCAGCAGAATAAGCCTCTCATCTGGATAGTTGAAATCATATCTTCGCATCAACTCTTTAAGGATGTCGTAAAAGGCTTTTTCTTCAAAATCGATACCAAGGTCTGCATAAGATTCACGCTTTTTTTTGAGCGCATGATAGAGATCAATAATTTCGTCCGTAAATTCATCCAGCACTTCGCTTCTCAGAACATCCTGCTCCTTACGTTCGTTATATTTTTCAACAAGTTTTTTAAACTTCTCTGAGAAATCAACGCCTTTGACTTTGTTTGTCTTTTTGAAATCTTCAATGGCCTTGGTCAGTAGTTGCTGCAGTAGCTTAATTTTTGTGTTGGGTAGTTTGATCCTCTCGATCTTTGCAAGATAGTCGTCGTCGAAAATATCGATCTCAGCTTGTTTGTCATCACCCAGCTTAAAGATTTCCTCAACGCCATCGCTATGTAAAGCCTCTTTAATCATCTCACGCACACGAGCATTCATCTGCGCTGTGTCTGGAGCATTACCTTTAGTCAGTTTGAAAACTATAGAACGAACGGCAATATAAAAATGAATGAGATCACGCTCCTCCTGACTAATTTTTTCACTACCACAGCAAATGTCATAAGCAGCCTTCAGTCGTTTCACCAACATCATGAATCGCTTTTCAATATTCTGGGTGATCTGAACAAATTCAGCAGCCATATTCAGGCATTCAAGTTGTTGTAATGACGAGCCTGTAAAGAACGGAGCTTTGTTAAATTTATGGAACAGCTTGGCAAGCAGATCGAGGTGATCTTTCACAATAACAATCGATTGTTCAATTTCTTCAATGTTCTGGCCATCAGTTTTTGAGTAATGAGCGAGTGCCAAATTCATTTGCCGCTTGATGCCAATATAGTCGACCACCAATCCCTTTTCTTTGCCCTCATATTTACGATTTACGCGGGAGATAGTCTGGATAAGATTATGCCGCTGGATTGGCTTATCGATATAAATCGTATCCAAGAAAGGAACGTCAAATCCAGTCAGCCACATATCCACTAGGATGGCGATTTTGAAGTTAGACTTAGCTTCTTTGAATTGGCGATCTAGTTCCTTACGATATTTTTTGTCACCCAGGGTTTTATAAAGATCTTCTGGATCATCCTTGCTGCGAGTCATGATCATCTTAACCCGTTCCATTGGCTTAATCTCTTTCTGCTCTTTCTCTGTCAGATTGGCTCCAGCTTCCGCAATTCTCACTTCTGCCCATTCTGGCCTCAGGGCAATCAGCTCCTTGTAAAAGGCATAAGCAATTGGCCGAGAGCTACTTACAAACATTGCTTTGCCTTTGACGGTCGATCCCTCAAGAACACGGCGTTCATAGTGCTTTACGAAATCAGCGGCCAATGCTTTCAGACGATCAGGATCACCTAGAATAGCGTTCATTTGAGCAGAAGCCTTCTTGCTCACCTCAATCGCATAATCAGTAGAACCATCTTCGGCGCACTGATTGTAATATTCCTCAATTTCCTTCAGCTTGCTATTGTCTAACAATACTCTTGCTGCGCGACCTTCATAGACAATCCGTACAGTGATTTCATCTTCCACGGATTCTGTCATTGTGTATGCATCTATCACATCACCAAACACATCCAGCGTAGCATCGATAGGCGTACCAGTGAAACCAACATAGGTAGCATTTGGCAGGGAATCATGCAGATATTTGGCAAAGCCAAAACTGCGCTTCACGCCATCGGCAGTTACTTTTACCTTCTGATCTAAATTGATCTGGCTGCGATGTGCTTCATCCGAAATGCAGATCACGTTGCTACGATCCGTCAACAGCTCTGTGTCCTCGGTGAATTTATGAATAGTGGTCAAGAACACGCCGCCACTATCGCGCCCTCTAAGCTGCGCCCTCAGATCGTCACGACTTTCTACACTTATGATATGCTCATCACCAACATACCCCTTTGCGTTGGTAAACTGCCCAGAAAGCTGATCGTCAAGATCAGTACGATCCGTAATCAGAACGATAGTTGGGCTGGATAGCTCCACACTCCGCATCAACAGTCGAGTGAGGAAGAGCATGGTGAAGCTCTTGCCACAGCCAGTAGCTCCGAAATAGGTGCCACCCTTACCATCCCCTTGCGGCTTGCGATGTTCTAAAATGTTCTGATAAAGTTTATTGGCCGCATAATATTGAGGATAGCGGCAAACCACTTTTTCGCTTTTCTTTGAGGTATCTGGGAAATAGACGAAATTGCGAATAATATCGCGCAGACGATGTTTATCAAACATTCCCTTGGTCATCGTGAACAGGGAGTCGATGCCATCCTTATCAAGCGTTTCATTACCTTCAATCTTCCGCCAAGCGTAAAAGAACTCATACGGGGCAAAAAACGACCCCATTTTATTATTTGCGCCATCGCTAATGACACAGAACGCATTATATTTGAACAGCTCAGGTATGTCGCGTTTGTAGCGAACAGTCAGCTGAATATATGCATCGTGAATGGTGCATTCTTCGCGTACTGCGCTCTTGAATTCAAACACCACCAACGGCAGACCATTTATGTAGAGAATACCATCTGGGATGCGTTTCTCAAATCCGTTGATTTCCAGCTGGTTTACGATTTTGTAGAAGTTTTTATCGGCTTCTGTATAGTCAATCAGTTGTATAAACAGGTCTTTTTTATTGCGGTCTTCACGCTTGAGCAGGAAGCCATCAGAGATCATTTTCATTATGGCTTTGTTGCTATCGTAAAGGTCAGATGCAGGTTTATTCTCCATTTGACGTATAATACCCTCAATCTCAGAAGCAGTAATTCCTTCCGCAGAATAATGGCTTTTCAGAAAGGCGCGGAGATCATCCCTGATCAGCACATCTGATGGATCACGCGTTATCGTACCACCTGGCATATGAGAGATATCCTGTTGCAGGATCAGCTCTATAATCGCTTCTTCAAGGGCTGTTTCAGTGAATCTCATTTCGCCTCCCAGACATTTTGGCACTAAGAATAGTCAGTAAATCAGTCAAAACCTTATTCTGAGACTTGATAACTTCAGTAAATGAACCCATAGCCAAGGCCATATTTTGGAATTTCTTCATTATCGATTGGTCTGGCTCAAGTAGCCGTATTGCTGAAACCTCTGGAATTGTTAACTGTCCTTGGGCAGAAGCACCGCTATCGTATTTAAGATTCTTGATAGACTCGTAAAGATAATAAAGAAAACATCCTTCTTTGGGAGTAACAATTATCAATCTTACGATTGGAAAAAACGGCTTCAACCTGAGGACTGTATAACCGATAATGGCTCCTCGGGCAGATATCGTGATGCATTTTTTAGTTATCTTTGCTTTGTCAGTATATCCAAATATACCCTCTTTCTCTGTGCTATTAGAATAAATAGGGATTGAGCATTCTTCGGACACGACCTCAGAGAATACTTCTGGTACGTCTCCGCCAGCATTGATGGTAGCCATTTCATCAAGCCTAGCATATCTCCATCCCTTCGGAATTTCTTGCTCTAAATCCTCACAATAAACCATTTCACCACCATTGGACTTATATGGTGTGCCTACCAGTTCTGGCTTGCCTATGAATGAGGCGTATTCAGAGGAAATAGGAAACTCAAATTCTATAAACCAGCGTTTGTAGATTGCTTGTAATGTTTCAGCCGATTTATGAACAAGATTGTCAGTTAATCTTATACGACTTGTTATAGATTTATTAGTCTGAACAACGTACATCTGTTGTTCTATTGGCGGTATAAAAATAGGAAGCTCACAGAATTGTTCCCAGCTGATTCCTCCTCTTACATCACCCCCGCTTATGTATCCAACCCACCGATCAGTTTCTCTCCTAGATAACCACATCATCAGATAGTCTGAAAGCAACAGACGCTCGTCTGCAGATTCAAAAACATAATAAGCTGCAGAAACAATTGCAGTTTCATATTCCTTAAGAATATCGACAGGTAGTTGCTCGTCTCTTCCAACACTCATTAACTTGCATGCCAACTGGTTGCGTTTAATGACCTTGTAAGTGCTGAGATCTACACCATGTATGTTTGCTACAGAGGGGATAAATTTTTTCAATGCTGACACCCAAAAGCGTTTTGGTTTGTAGATCAGAATTTCTGATATCAATAGGTCGTATATATTCTCCAAGTTTTTTATAATTTGATCGCATAGCCTAAATCCTCAAAGACTTTCAGCAGATCTTCTTTTGTTTGCTGTTCTGCCTTCAGCAGATCAGCAAACTCTTGCTGGAGCGATATCATTTTTTCTTCAAAATCGATGTTTTCATCGCGATTGATAAATTCGATGTACTTGCTTGGCATCAGCGAATGGTCTTTTGCCCGCACCCCTCAATAGTTGCTGAATAACAGTATTCTGGCACATTCTGGTATTCATCTTTGGCAATCGTCTGCTGCCATGTGTGGTAGGTTTTGGCGATGTTCTGAATATGCTGGCTGCTTAATTGCACAAACTTCTTTTCAAATGGCTCGCCCCACTGCCGCAAATCCATAAACAGGATTTCATTATCACGGTCACGATAGTGGCGTTCAATGTCACCATGTTTAATCGTGTGCGCCTTCTTGTTTTTATTTATAATCCATAGGCTTACACTAATTGGCGTAGTGTAAAACATTTTTTGCGGGAGTATGACAATGGCCTCCACCATCTTATTTTCAATTAGCTTTCTGCGAATTGCTTTTTCTTGTCCATCACCAGAAAGAGCACCGTTTGCTAGCAGGAAACCAGCGACACCGTTTTCCGACAGCTTGGAGAGCATGTGTAGAATCCAACCATAGTTGGCATTGCTGGCTGGAGGTACTTCATAGCCACTCCAGCGAGGATCATCCGTCAGTTCATTCTCCGCTCTCCAATCCTTTAGGTTAAAAGGTGGGTTAGCGATGATGTAATCAGCCTTGAGGTCTGGATGCAGGTCTTTGCCAAACGTGTCATCGGCTTTCTCCCCAAGGATGGCTGATATGCCACGAATAGCCAAGTTCATTTTAGCGAGTTTGTAGGTTGTTCCCGTGCCCTCTTGGCCGTAGATGGAAATGTCTTTTGTGTTGCCCTGGTGGCTCTCTACGAACTTGATGGACTGAACGAACATGCCGCCTGAGCCGCAGCAGGGGTCATAGATTTTGCCTTTATAGGGCTCAATCATTTCGGCAATCAGATTTACAATGCTCTTGGGTGTATAAAACTCGCCTTTGCCCTTGCCCTCGGCCAGAGCGAATTTGCTCAGGAAATATTCATAAACCCGCCCAACAATATCCTGCTGTTTATCTTTGAGAGTTTGAATGTTGTTGATCGTATCTAACAGGGCAGACAGCTTGCTGGTGTCCAGTCCAATACGTGAGAAGTAGTTATCAGGCAGCGCACCTTTTAGAGCCTTGTTATTTTTTTCGATGGTGTGTAAGGCGGTATCAATCTTGAGGGCAATGTCATCCTGTTTGGCATTTTGCTTGATATAGCTCCAACGCGATTGCTCTGGCAGATAAAAGACGTTCTTCATGGTGTAAAACTCAACCATGTCCAAGTAGGCTTCTTTGCCTTCCTCGATTAACTCTTTTCGACGCTCTTCAAACGTATCACTAACGAACTTAAGGAAGATAAGGCTGAGTACTACATGTTTATATTCTGATGGCTCTACGCTGCCGCGCAGCTTATTGGCGGAATCCCAAAGGGTTTCCTCCATGCTCTTTTGTTTCTTTGGTGCTTTCGCAACCCTTTCTTTTTAACTTTAGCCATCGTTATTTATCATCCTTTGATCGCGCTTCCTGTTTTTTTATCCACTTTTCAATTTCACTACGCCTAAAACGCCATGAACCTCCTACCTTAAACCCTGGTAATTCACCCTCAGAGACTAGGCGGTAAGCCGTTTTCTCTGTCAATTTCAGATACTCAGCGACTTCACGAATTGTCATGATGTCAGTGTCCATAGTGGATTCTCACTCCGATTCTTTGAGTGGAAAATAGGGTAAAATTTTCCAAAGATAAAGCCTTTTGTTCTAGTTGGTTAGTTGTGCGTCAAGAACACTACGCATAGCGTTATATCCGTGACAGCAAGGTACGGGTTTTGAGAGTGTTGTTTTTGCTGGTGGTTGGGTTATAACGAGGGTGTTGCGGTGCTAACTACCCACCGCCAGCGCCTCGTGGCCAACCGTTCTCTATCTCCCAATTGCCTCCCATGTAGAGCCCATGGATTGTGGGCTTTTCCCGTTACTTCGCTCTGACTTCTCTTAGCTAAAAATAACGCATTTTTTCCAAAGTACGGGGCTTTTTTTACTCTCATTCTCAAAAATTCGTACTTTAGAAAAGTCCGTACGGTTTTTTTAGTGCAGGAATTTTGGGGCTTCTCGAAAACACCAGAGATTAAAAGTTGCTACAAACAACACTACCCAATCCATATCTTCAAGATATTGTTATAAATATGTCACACTTTTATTTTTCTAGATAAATCATCTCCTTAGACAAACCTAATATCTGTACTTCATAAAGAGATTATTGTTCGATATATAACAATATCAACATTAAGAGTTCGATTATGCCAAATAAACAAGGCCCAGATTCCCATCACGTAGTACCAAACAAAGATCGTGGCGGTTGGGATGTGCGTCGAGATAAATCAGAACGTGCGAGCGCCCACTATGATACTAAAAAGGAAGCTGTTGATGCTGGAAGAGAAATTAGTTGCAATCAAGGTACTGAACTCCGTATCCACAACCGGGACGGCAAAACTTCAGACAGTGATAGTCATGGAAATGATCCACGCAATATTAAGGGTTAAAAAGTAACAACGAAACGACCATGACTAATTTTTCTGCATATTTTTTCTTGAATAAGAACCAATCAGAATTGGATTTTGTTGATGTTGATTCTAATTGATTAATACTCAACTTCTATCCAAATGACGAATGGTCGCGAAAGAGCAATGAAATATATTATCTAGCTATTGGGATAAGTTATGCCAAATTCGAATCTATTCTTTTTGCCTGAAAAAGTAAATGAATGGGTTGGCTATAAGAATTTGCGAGATGGCAAATCAGAGATAAGTCAAAAATACAGAGCAGATTTAGAACAATTATGGAAAACATGGGATCGCTATGCAGATACCCACTTCCGAAGTGAGTGCCAACAATCAGAAGAAAAATTTAACCAACGCTTTTGGGAAATGTATCTTGGCGTAAAACTCTTAGAACAAAAGAAAACAATCCAAAGTAAAGATATTGGCCCTGACATTTGCCTTATTCAGAACGGAAAGAAAATATGGATAGAAGCCATTACTCCAGGTGCAGGTCAACAAGGTAATCCCAATTCCGTTTCTCCAGTTTTTTATGAAGAAATAAAGTATTGTTCTGAGACTGGGGAAGCTCTTCCTCTGACAGAGCGTGGCGGCACTTTGTCCATCTTTGAGAATCCAGTAAGATTAAGATATTTGTCCGCAATAAGGGATAAATATTGCTCTATTGATAAAGTTAGAAAACGCAGAGGGCTTGTACCCTACCTTGCTAAAGGCATTATTGAACGCGATGAACAAGTAATCATTGCCGTTAATTCAGGAAATATAGATCAAGAAGCACCTGGTTGTATGCCTGTAATTTTAAAGGTTTGTTTTGGCTTAGGCGATTATCAAATCCATTTATCTCACAATAGACAGACTGGTGAGACAAAAACTACAGGAACTAGTTATGCAAGAAGGGATACTGCTATCAAAGTAACAAAAGCGGTTCCTGAGTTAGAAATCAATTCAGCCATTTTTTTAGCTCCTATGTACCCGCATATTAGCGCTATTTTGTTTTCGTACGCAAAATTAGGGCGTGTGCCTTTCGGTGGCGAACTAATGTTAATTCATAATCCATTTGCAAAAAATCCATTACCTCATAGGCTTCTAAAAGATTGCCAAGATGTCTGGCTTACAGACATCAAAATTGAAGAGGGCATAATAGTTGAAGCAACTACTAATTTTAGCTCATTATCAGCTGCCGAATAATATCACTGCTAATGTAATTGATTTTATGACGCACAATCGCAGCAAAATCAGTGGCACAAGTTCGAAATCCGTTCTCTACACACAGCCACATAAAAAATGCCCCTTTAGGGGCTTTTTTTATGTGGCGAAAGTGTGGGGCATGAGAACCACGATGGGGGTTCGACAATTTGCACTGCAAATTGGACGCCGTAGGCGCCCGCAGGGTGAGGAAATGCGCTAAGAGCATTTCCGAATCAATCCCTTTCCCCCCAAATGCCAGAGGCAGCCTGCAGTTTTCTTGGTATGGTGAAGGTTAATCAGCTATGAGTGAAAGGAAAAAATATTATAACATCACCCTTCAAAAATACCTATTTAGATAAATTCTCTTAATTAATATTTTTTAAGATTTGCTATATATCTTTAATGTAGTGATTACCCTTAGGAGAAGATATGTATAATTATATATTCAATGCTTTGAAATGCCTTTCTGTATGGCATGAAGATAAGATTTATCAAAACGATTTCAAAACTTTCAGCTATGATTTTGAACTTATAAAGAAAGAATTTTTTCTAGACCGAGATGAAAGCACAATAAAAAAAGAGGAAAATGTTGAAAAACTTATTCAAAAATTAGATCAAGCTCATCCTAGAACTCTTGAGTACTTACATCTTGCTAGTGAAGGATTTAGCGGTCGAGGATTTCAGAACAATTTAATAAAAATTGAAAGATCACTTCGACAAGAAAGAAGAAATAGAAACAGTTTAGCGCTATCCATAGTCGCAATAGTTATTTCTCTAGCAGCAATAGTCATATAAATGCTTTAAGCTGAGATCACAGTATAACTATACGTTAGCCAAGCTGGATGTCCAACTAGAACAGGAAACTGTCTGGCTCAAGCACCAATATATGACATAGAGGCGAACATATTCACTGAAGTGGGAGTGACTTCAGGAGGCAACTGCAAAGGAATTCTTTACAGTTGAAACCGATGGAACAATGATACTCTAACGCTTGATTATTTCTCATTGTACAAAATATAAATTACATATACAATGACCAAAGGGGAGAAACTGAGTCTATAGAAAATGGGCTAAAATGGAAAAACGCTTTTAGGAACAGGGAATTTTTATATAAAAAAAAAGAATATTTCTGAAGTGATAACTAAAGATACCACTGTTCTGCCACGGCTCGTTGCCTTCAACTAGCAATCAATTCGTTGCCAAGTTCGCATTCACAATGGCTAATTTATACCTTATAGTAGGCATGATTTGTGATGAAGGCTCTAAGATGCAAGACTTTAAACCATGATGCTTAAACTTTCTAAGTTCAGACCTGAGCAATTAAATTTGGGAAACCTTTATATGGATTTAAAATAAATGTTTTTCCACCAAAATACAATTATTACATTTCAACACAAAAAAGCATGGCTTTATCCATATAATTCAGTCAATATTTTTGTACAAAATACCCTTGTCAAGTCCTCAAAAATAACCTTGAACCTGGATAAATTTTTTTGTTACGCTAACATTTAGACTTGGGTTAGTGCATCTATAGTTAAGTACGTAACATACTGCTCTTCGCTATTTTCAACAGATAACTGCCCATTTCGGTAAGTAACCTTATAAAATAAAATCTGGAAACGCGATGGGTACACTTAATCCAAATCTAATTAACAACAACGAACGAATTCATGAAATTTCCAGCATCCTAGCTATCGGCATTTTGCGCCGAAGAAAACGCCTTGGAATTACTAATTCTCTGGACTTCAGAACGCTTCAGAGCGTTCATGGTGACGACAACCATATAGGAGATTTTTATAATGAAAAACAGCGTTTTAGTGGAGCTTGCAAATCTGAGAACCATGACAAGTGATGATCTACGTAAACTATGGAAAGATCTTTATAAAACCGAATCACCACGAGCTAACAAACAATACCTTACCAAACGAATTGCTTACCGAATCCAGGAGGTTGCTTATGGTGGCAACACAACAGAGATCGAAACCCGGCTTTCCGCTAAGGTAGACGAATACTTTGGCAAAGGTGGTAAGTCCAAACGAGCTTATAAAAAAGCTATCACAGGCAGCGTCTTGGTACGCATTTATCACGGTATTGAACACCAAGTAGCCGTACTTGATGACGGCTATCATTACCAGGGATGCAAATATCGTAGCCTATCCGCAATTGCCAAGAAAATTACTGGCATGGCATGGTCTGGCAACGCTTTTTTTGGTTTAAATAAAAAGCTAGAGACAATACATGAATAATATCAAAACTAAAATCCGCTGCGCCATATACACCCGAAAATCTACCGAGGAAGGATTGGATATGGAATTCAACTCCCTTGATGCCCAACGCGAAGCGTGTGAAAAGTATATTCAAATCCATAAACATGAAGGCTGGGAAATAGTTTCAGATGATTATGATGATGGCGGTTACTCTGGGGGCAATACTGACCGACCCGCATTAAAACGTTTGATTTCTGATATCAAAGCTGAGCAAATTAACGTAGTCGTGGTCTATAAAATTGACCGCCTCTCACGGTCATTGCTCGACTTTTTAAATATTATGCAGTTGTTTGATACACATCGGATTTCTTTTGTATCTGTGACACAGAATTTTGATACCAGCAGTTCTATGGGCAAGCTGATGCTAAATGTCTTACTGTCTTTCGCACAATTTGAGCGTGAGATTACAGGCGAACGTATTCGTGATAAAATTGCCTCCTCAAAGCGAAAAGGGATGTGGATGGGAGGCCCGCCTCCGTTGGGATATGACATAAAGGAGAAAAAACTAATCGTTAACGAAGAAGAAGCCCATACAGTTAGGCTCATTTTCGAAACGTTTATTATGAAACGCTCAATGAAGCTACTGGTAGCTGAATTAAGACGTATTGGTGCACGAACAAAGCTCCGAACAACATGTACTGGTAAACAACTTGGCGGCAACAAATTTGATCCCGCTACCCTTTATAAAATTCTAAATAATCCCGTTTACCTCGGAAAAATTAGACATAAAGGCCAACTTTATGAAGGTCAACACGAGGCGATTCTTACCCAAGATGCGTGGGACAATGTCCACAAAATTATGACGATAAGCCCACATATCCGAGCTAATGAAACCAAACGCAAAGTTCCATCCGTATTACTTGGACTACTTAAATGTGGAGGTTGTGGAAGTTCAATGAGCCCAAAACATACAAGAAAGAAAGGAAAAAAACTTTATCGATACTATGTGCCCAGCTTGCACATGAAAGGTAAATGTGAATCTTGTCCAGTAAAACAAATCTCAGCTCCAGAAATCGAAGGCATCGTACTTGATCAACTTCATACCGTTTTTAAGACACCAGAATTATTAATTCAGGTTTGGAAAGGTGCTACCAGGCAGGACGATACCATTACAGAGGAATATATCCGTGAATCATTATTCGATATTTTTCCTATTTGGCATGAATTATTCCCCGGTGAACAACAACGACTATTAGAACTTACGCTAGAGAAAGTGGTATTGGCAGAAGACTCAGTAGAAGTACGGGTGAGAAGCGAAGGTCTTTATTCTCTGGTACGTGAGATAAAATCATTAAAATTCCCAAATGAGGCAACCTATGAAAGAGCCGTTAGTACAGCTGGATGGTAATATCATTTCCATTAAAGTGCCTTTGAGCATGAAGCATCACCATGGTCGCAAGCTAATAATGCTGCCTAAAAATATACGCATCACAGCTCCTCAGGGAAAGCCAGATGAGGCAATGGTCAAAGCGCTTGCGCGGGCGTGGATGTGGCAGAAATATCTGGATAACGGAAAGTACAGCTCACTTGAAGACTTAGCTGAGAAAAGCAAAATCAATGCGTCTTACGTCTCCCGTATTCTACGTCTAAACCTGTTATCACCCAACATCAAGAGTGCTATCCTCAATGGCATGCAGCCACGCACATTTAACCTACAGGGTATGATGGCCCCTTTCCCTGAATTTTGGGAAGAACAGTTTAAGCATTTTGGTTTCACAGACTAAGAGCAATATAAAATCCTAAAGAATTTGTTCAAAGAAAGCCGCTTCAAAGCGGCTTTCTTTGTTTTGACCATTAGTAGAGAGGAAAACTATGTACCAAAATCAATACAGAGGAATTGATAACTATGTGGTCAGTCAAGTTAGGTACCATGCTCGTACACTAGCAAGACATCCGAGCATCCAATGTATGGAAGTTGAAGATATTGAACAACAGTTAATGCTGGATATACTTGGTCGTACAAAAGCTTTTAACTCTGAAAAGCCAGCTGGCGTACTTTTGTGGATCGCATCCTGAGAAATAAAATAGCCAATCTAATTGAGGATGCTAAAGCACTTAAACGTGGTGGAGGTTCGCAACCAATCTCATTTGATGAATTGCTGGAAAATAATAGCGAAGAGAAATATTTTTCTAATGAGGTAGATGATCCAGTAGAAAAAATGCATCTTTCAATTGATCTGAAGCATGTTATGCAGAAACTTCCAGAATCTTTAGTACACTTATTAACTCACCTGGGCGATTATAACCCAAGTGAAATATCACGTATGACCAACACACCTCGTTCCACGTTGTATGGATCAATTAATGTGTTACGCAAAATATTTCATCGACATGGAATGAATTACTACTTTTAGCCTTGGCCAATATCTCACTAGACCTACATGAAATTCCTTATAAGTCCGTCAACTTGTGAATTATTGTATTACAGCCCGTTGATGCTTTATCCTAATAAATTCGGCTGCAATATAAAGTATATTTTCAAGAATTAATTTCATTAAGGTTAATGTCTTCAGAAATTTTATATTTAAATGGTATTATATGAACAGCAATAATTAGGAAAACGCCAAGCAATCCCATAACCGTTCCTGATGTTGAAATGATGACTGACCAATTAAAACCAAGATCATAATCATTAAAACCTTGTATATACAAAGATACAAGTGAAGCACTTGATGATATTAATACCGCAATATAGAATATTATTAATATAAAGAATATGAAATTCGAAAAAACACCATGAGATTTACCGGAACAATAACCAACCAATTTGGGAGTAATAATATCAACCCATAAACCATTTCCCTTAAGATGTGCCGTCGCTAGGTTGACTAAATCAGGCCCTAAATAATTACTAACCAGTGTGTAACGTATTCGTGAGAGCAATATTAAATCAAGAGCATTTATGGAAAAAGCAAATAAATTAAGCCCCATTAGAAAGCATAATATTTCAATAGAAGCTGGAATATTTTCAAATGGAATCCCCAAAATGAACATTTTTAATTTTATTCCCTTTACATAAAAAAGCGATATAACGTTCAAGAAGGAGAAGTCCGCTTGTAGTTTTATTGACTAATTTTGTGGCTTCAGCTTCACTATTAATAATACCTTTTAAATAATCAGATGTATAAAATTCACTTCTTCTTATTTTACTTAACGAATTATATCCAAATATAGCTCGATCAATTGGTGTATATTTGATTGAATGTAGCGATGAAGTGTCATTTTCTCTGTCATTTTTCATTGTATTGGCTCGATTATATTAAATGCCTCTGTAGCTTTGAAAGAACCATAGATGAAAAACCCTAGACTGACTAACGCAGCTATAACAGCAATAATCCTTATAATAGCTGGCCAAATGCTTTTCTTCTTTTTTTCTACTTCCATAATTTGAAATATATAGGCTAGGAACAAGCATATCATTGCCATGGAAATGCCCAACAGGTAGCTTGTCAAACTATCGTATAAGGAGTGTGACGAAAGTTTCACTTTCTGGATTAAGTTGCCTACAAACGTTAAGAGAGAGATGACGGCTGCCCCGTTTATTAGAATCAAGCTCTTGATACCCAATGTTGCAAAAGTAAGAATACCATTAAAACCGACAGACCAAATATCCACCTCTATTTTACGAACATCCAACTCTGCTTTATACCTATCAAGGTCAACCTTATACCTATCAAGGTCAACCTTATACCTTTCGAGTTCGATTCTTTGTTTTTCCATGTCTGATACATTAGTCATAGCTACCTGAGGGAATAGATTAACAGTCATTAACCTCAAGGGTATCATGCAGATTAAAATTGGGCAACACTAAGAAAGACATCTAGTTTAATTCTGTCTTGCATCGCAATAGCCATATCAATAATAGCAGCAATAATTAAATCATAATAAATCACCTTTTAATAAAATAAGAAGCACACCAATTCAGAATGCACACATTCGATAAAGAACGTTCTGCCATCAAGAAATGCATCACTATTTATTTTAATCCGCCGACATTTTCTATATCTCTTCGGTATGTAATGAATGTAGGCAAACATGTCGAGTCTTTGCGGGAACCAATCCCCCAAAACACCGCAACTGTTCCTCCCTCTAACAGCCTGTTTTACCACCGGGAGACTCGACATCTACACCAACTCATAACCAACAAGGAGAATAACCATGTCTAATTCAAAGATAGAAGCACTGGTAAGCGATGAATTTCTGATAGACTGCATTCCCGACACTATCGTTATACCTGCACTGGGTGCCCATACCGAACAAGTAATTAAACCTCTTGAACAAGCCACACTGGATGATTTAGCTTTTGCAGCTATCGCTCTAGATGATGACTTAGTCGCCATCAATTCACAGCTTTATGCATTACGTGCTCTTTACCATGAAGCTCGTCAAAAGGGTGCTTTAGGTAACGAAAACATCATTGACGCTCTCTCACGTAATGGGATTGCTCAATGACCATCCCCATTATCACTGCTAGTAAACGCCTCAAGGAATCAAGGGGTATTAAAGGGTGCATCTTCGGTAAAAGCGGTATCGGCAAAACATCGCTTTTATGGACCATGCCAGCAGAAACGACTTTATTCTTTGACCTTGAGGCAGGAGATCTGGCAATTGAAGGCTGGCAAGGGGACACTATTCGTCCCCGCACCTGGCAAGAATGTCGTGACTTTGCCGTATTCATTGGCGGTGCTAATCCATCCCTGCGTGATGATCAACCATACAGTCCTGCACACTATTCTGCTGTATGTAATCGCTATGGCAATCCTACGGTGCTCGATAAATATGAAACCATATTTATCGACAGCATTACAGTAGCAGGCCGTCTTTGCTTCCAGTGGTGTAAGGGACAGCCTCAAGCTTTTAGTGAAAAAACTGGCAGACCAGATACACGCGGCGCATACGGACTTCACGGCCAGGAAATGATTGCCTGGCTAACCCATTTGCAGCATACGCGTGGCAAGAACATCTGGTTTGTCGGTATCCTCGATGAAAAGCTTGATGACTATAATCGTCGTGTTTATCAGCCACAAATAGAAGGCAATAAAACAGGACTTGAACTCCCTGGTATTGTTGACCAGGTGATTACAGTCGCTGATCTTCCCTCTGAAAGCGGCAAATCATTCCGTGCATTCATCTGCCAAACACTGAATGAGTATGGATATCCTGCCAAAGACCGATCAGGAAGGTTAGAGCTTATCGAAGAACCACATTTGGGAAAACTCATGGCAAAAGTTAAGGGAAACGTGTGCCCTGCCATGGAACGCCTAAATTTCTCAATCACTGAAATCAACACACAAGGAGCATCATCATGAGTTGGAATAATTTTAATAATGCAGAAGACCAAACCAATTTTGATATTATCCCTAAAGGCACCTTTGCCAAGGTAAGGATGACCATTAAACCTGGTGGTTATAATAATGAACAAAAGGGTTGGACTCATGGATATGCAACCCAAAATACGGCAAGCGGCGCAGTGTTCCTGAATGCTGAATTCGTGGTATTGGAAGGCCCATATGCCCGTAGAAAAATCTGGAGTCTTATCGGATTACACAGCGAAAAAGGCGAAGAATGGTCAAATATTGGCCGTTCTCTCATTAAGGCTATCCTTAATTCTGCACGAGGAATCGGCAACAAAGATAATTCACCTACTGCACAAAGCGCTCGTTGCATCAATAGCCTCAGCGATCTTGATGGTATTGAATTCATTGCCAGGATTGATATTGAAAAAGATCAATACGATAATGACAGAAACGTTATCAAATATGCCATCACCAATGACCATAAAGAATATGCTGCATTGATGGGCCGTGTTGGACATGCCATTCCAGTAGCAACACCTTCTCCTCAACCTCAAAGGATAGCAGGGAATTTACCTTCTTGGGCGTAATCCAAGTAAATGGGGGGATATCATGTTATTGCGACCACGACAAAAAGAGTTGGTTACCCGCACGGTAACAGCGTTGAAAAAGCATGGAAATACGCTGGGTATTGCTCCCACAAGATATAAAGCTTCTGACTTATTGACTATGCGTTTTAACTCTCAAGCTATTTATAACGCTCTCCATAATGGGAGGGCTTTAGCTTGATTGATCCAACTGATTTTGAAAAAGAATGCATGAATGCGGCACGAAGACCTTTGGGTCAATATGTTGCTGAAATAGGTATGCATCGTTCTTTTTCTGAACTTAACAAACACGAAGTACTCACTCTCATTGAAGTTGTTGTTACCGCCTACCTAAACAACCTTCAAGATTGTGCCAATAGCCCTGTGGGGAGGGAAAGGCATGAATTATGACTGGACAAATTTTAATAATGCTCAAACTCAAGATTATCCCAAGGAAGAAGAAAGCATCTCTGTTGATGAGATTAAGACTCGCTTTCTCAGCAGGTTACGCGAGGCACTGAATTATTTACTTCCAACCGGCGCCATTCGGAGCGGAAAATTCTATGTTGGGAATATAAAAGGCAATAAAGGTGATAGCCTTGTTGTTGAATTAAGCGGGACGAAGGCTGGACAATGGCATGATTTTGCCACCGGTGAAGGTGGTGACATTATCGATCTGTGGGCCGGTGTTTCTGGAAAAGACAGACGCAGGGATTTTCCAGAAATTATCAGTGCGATGCATGAGTGGCTGGGTATTTCTCATACCACTGCCAAACTGGAAAAGGAACTTGCCGAAGATTTAGGCCCTGTTACTGGTAAATGGGATTATCAAGATGCTGACGGCAATCTCATTGCTTGTGTTTACCGGTATGATCCACCTGGTGGCAAACAATTCCGGCCATGGGATGTCAAAACACGACGAAATCGTGCTCCCGAAATTAGACCGCTTTATAATCAACCAGGCATTAAATTTGCCAATAGTGTCGTTCTTGTTGAAGGAGAAAAAGCTGCCCAAGCGTTAATTGAGAAAGGTATATGTGCAACTACCGCCATGAATGGCGCTAATACACCCATAGACAAAACAGATTGGTCATCTTTAACTCGCAAACATGTAACCATATGGCCAGATAATGACGATCCAGGATTTAAGTACGCAGAAGCAGTTGCCACACGTCTTAAAACACAGGGAATTGCCTCACTTTCGATTCTATCAATTCCCAATAATAAACCTGTTAAGTGGGACGCTGCTGATGCTGTCCTTGAAGGTATGGATATTCCTTTTTTTTTAGCATCATCCACCCGTTCCACTATTACTCTTACTTCAGCAATACCGGCTTATCGGGTTGAACATTATTTGAATGATGACTCCCCTATACCCTCAGATATTATTTCTCCACGCGTGCTTACACCTGGTGGATTACTGGTATTAGGAGGTGCACCAAAAGTTGGCAAAAGCGACCTATTAACCTGTTGGCTTGCCCATATGGTAGCAGGAATACCATTTCTTGGCATGATGCCGCCCAGACCACTTAAAGTTTTCTATCTACAGGCTGAAATTGGTTATCATTATTTACGTGAGCGCTTAAGGAACATAAACATTGATCCCCTTCTCATGCCGCTTGTTGGTCGCAACCTGGTCATTACTCCACAGGTACGAATGCTGCTTGATGAAGGCGGTGTTGAGAAAGTGGTTAACACTATTATCCATTTCTTTGATCCAGCTGAGGTTGACATCATCGTCATAGATCCCCTTCGCAATGTGTATGATGGCGGTAAGGCTGGTGGAGAAAATGATAACAGCGCTATGATGGCTTTCCTTCAAGAGCGTGTGGAAGATTTACGCAATCGAATCAATCCAAATGCTGGCATTATCCTTGCCCACCATACAAAGAAGATAAACAAAAAATCTCTTGAAGAGGATCCGTTTCAATCATTCAGCGGTGCTGGTGCGTTACGGAGTTTTTATAGCACGGGTATCATTATGTTTAAACCCGATGAAACACGTAGTGTCAAACAACTAATGTTTGAGCTCCGCAATGGATCATCCATTGAAAATAAGTATGTCGATAAGATTGACGGCAGATGGCGCGAACTGGATTTTGAGTCTGAGCGCTTAGTAAACAAAGATTATGGCCAGAAGCTCGATGCAGAACGCCGCAGGAAACACGATACTATCCTTGAGATTATTTTCCAAGAAGCACGTAAAGGAACGCTTTATACTGGAAGCATGTTTACCCAAGTATGGGAACACAAAGCAAGTCTCGGTGGAAAACATTCAATTCGTGATCGCATCGAAGTCCTTACTTCCAAAGGCTACATTAAGTTTGTCAAAGACGGAGCTGCACGCTCACGCAACGGATTCTTGTGTGTTGAAGACATGGAAATGCCAACTGATAAAACAGATATTAATCCAATTACCGGTGAGGTTATGCCCATTTTTAAACGGTTATTGCCTACACATTTTCGTTCGCCTTCTGATGGTAGCTTAATGCCCATTGAGGATCCTGAAATATGGATTTATCACGAAGGAGTTTGCGAATGAGCATATTTGTCAAACTGGGCCAGTTGGACGTCCAACTGTCAAACTGCGGCAAACTGCTTTTCTAATAATTTCAATAGCTTAAGTGCCAAATCCAGTTTGACACGTCAAACTGGATGTCAAACTGGGTCAACTGGAAAAATATCAATTAAATCAGAGGTTTAATTGAAATTCCAGTTTGACATATTTCCCCCACATATATGTGGGTGTGAATCCCTCAAAGGGATTCACACCCACAGACGTTGTGGAGAAAGTATGGCAAAGATCCGATCACAGATTCTGTGTGTACCAGGTCGGTACATACGGGTTAACCAAACAGGAGGTTTTTTATGTTAGACAAATGGACACATGAAACAGTGGCAGAACATTTTGAAGAAGCGATCCGTACATTGAAGCGCTTACCCCCTGTAAGAGTGCAGGGCTATTTTAATGCATGGCCTAACATGGTGTATTCACCCAATGAGATCATGATGCAAGAACCAATGCCAATGCGCTTACGGGCAACACCGGATGCGATATCACGTCTTGATATGACATTTGAATGGATGCCATGGATTACCGTTGAAGAGCGTAAGCTAATTTGGCAACGTGCAGCGCGTGTACGTTGGAAGACAATCTGTTGGGAGCTTGGGTGTGATCGTACCACTGCATGGCGTAAGTGGGTGCTCGCTTGCACCAAGATTGCGACACGGTTAAATGCACAACGTGGATAATAATAGAAAGACTTGATATATCAGAACATTAGTGGTTCTATTGCCTATGACTGTGCAATGGAAATGGTAGTATGACAAAGAAAAAAAAATCTAAAATTATCTCAGAAATTTCTACGGATTTGCAGCGGTTGGTTGTCTTCAACAAGCAGTCAATCCGGCGTACGTTACATAAAAATGAATGGTGGTTTGTTATCACTGACGTCATATCTGCTTTAACGGATTCAGCCAATCCTACCGACTATGTAAAAAAAATGCGTAGTCGTGATAAAGAGCTATCTGAAGGGTGGGGACAATTTGTCACCCCCCTTTCGATAGCAACCGAGGGCGGTAAACAGAAGCTTAATTGTGCACATACAGAGTCCCTCTTCCGTATCATTCAGTCCATTCCCTCACCCAAAGCTGAACCCTTCAAACGCTGGTTAGCCAAAGTTGGCTATGAACGAATTCAAGAGATTGAAGACCCTGAACTCGCCAGCAAGCGTGCACGCACTCTCTATAAAGCCAAAGGTTACAGTGATGATTGGATTGAAAAGCGGATGCGCAGTATTGCCATACGGGAGGAGTTGACTGATGAGTGGAAGAATCGGGGCATTCAGGAAAGTAAGGAGTTTTCTATCTTGACTGCAGAAATTTCAAAGGCTGCATTTGGTATGACGCCATCCCAATATAAAAAACATAAGAGCTTAAAGCGCGAGAACTTACGTGATCACATGAATGACCTTGAGCTAATCTTCTCCATGCTTGGCGAAGCATCCACCGTTGAAATCACCCGCAATAAAGACACAAAAGGCTTCAGGGAGAATTACTCTGCGGCGCAAGAAGGTGGGACTATTGCAGGCAATGCACGGAAAGAACTTGAAGAAAAAAGCGGTCGTCCTGTCATAAGCAAACAGAATTATCTGCCACCACAAGAAGAACAACCCAAAAAGCTGGCAGCAAAAAAGTCATCGGGCAAAAAGAAATCTCAGAAAAAAGTAAAGAAAGATTCATAAGGCACCCAGAAACAGCACCCTAACCGTATATAGGAGATCAACTATCTCAGGATGTTAAGCATGAAAAATGTTGCAACACTTTAGTTCTTTACATCTGCAACAAAAATATGCCAGGATATAAATATGATCGCCGGAGTACAACCAATATTGAGGCATGGTCAAATGCATAACGTAGATGATAGAAATTTTTGCAACACTTTTGTCCTTTACACCTGCAATCATTTTATGCCAATATATAAATAGGATCATCGGAGCACAACCATGAAGCACACACGTTATTTGTTATCCTTGTAAGCCACGGGTCCTCCCTGGCGATAAAACGTATGCGGGGGGCAAAGCCGCCCTACTTCGCTAGCGACAAAACAAAAAAACAGGTTCGCAGTTCGCACAGGTACGCACTTCTAATAACATCACAAACCTAGTAATTCAGCCAGTTAACGAGCGCTGATCATACTCGTTTACATGCGAACCTTGGATAACATCCAGGTTCGCATGTGCTTTTTTAACACAGAGAAAATTTATGACCGATCTGAATGTGCAGTTCATACCTGTGACACAATTGATTCCGTATGCTCGCAATGCGCGAACCCATTCTGAAGAACAGGTTTCACAAATTGCCGGCTCAATCGCTGAGTTTGGGTTTGTGAATCCTATCCTTATGGGTGATGACAATATTATCATCGCAGGACACGGCAGACTGTCAGCTGCTCAGCGTCTTGGACTTAAAGAAGTTCCCACCATTATCCTCTCACATCTAACTGAAAACCAACGTCGTGCATTGATCATCGCCGATAACAAAATTGCACTCAACGCTGGTTGGGATGAAGAAATGCTTCGCTTAGAGCTACAGGAATTAAAGCTCGATGATTTTAACCTTGAGCTTATTGGCTTTTCTGATGAAGAATTAAATACCCTTCTGATCGATGGATTAGAAAAGAGTGAAGGATTAACCGATGAAAATACAGTTCCTGAACTACAGGAAGAAGCGATTACTAAACCTGGTGACGTTTGGATACTTGGTAACCACCGTTTGCTATGTGGTGATTCCACGCTATTAACAGATGTGGAAAAAGCCCTAGGTGGTGTATTGGCTGATATGGTCTTTACTGATCCACCGTATAATGTTAACTACGGCGGAGCTATGAAGGATAAGTTACGCGGCATAAACCGTACTATTAAAAACGATAATCTGGGTGAAGAGTTTGAACAATTTCTTTATGATGCCTGCGTAAACATCGTCACTGTTTGCAAAGGTGCGATTTATATCTGCATGGCTTCATCAGAATTAGACACGCTACAGAGTGCCTTCAGGAAAGCGGGTGGCCATTGGTCAACATTCATTATTTGGGCAAAGAATACCTTCACGCTGGGCCGTGCTGATTATCAACGGCAATACGAATCTATCCTATATGGTTGGAAGGAAGGCTCTGACCATTATTGGTGTGGAGCACGCAATCAAAGTGACGTATGGTTTTTTAATAAACCACAATCTAACGACTTACATCCCACCATGAAACCAATTGAATTGGTGGAGCGTGCAATTGAAAATTCAAGCAAGAGTCGGGATATCGTACTTGATTGCTTTGGTGGATCCGGGTCAACCCTCATTGCTGCAGAGAAAACAGGACGCTCTGCACGACTCATTGAACTTGATCCAAAATACTGCGATGTGATCGTTCGCCGATGGCAGGAATTCACGGGCAGAGATGCAATTCATGAAGAAGAAAAACAGACATTCGCTAATTTACATACAAAAATGAGCCAATCCTCCATTTAACCTTCAGTTGAAAATAACCCCTTGTTTCCAACTTTATACCATGGTATACAATTTTCCCTCTGTGGGAAATAGCCATTAATTCGCATTCGGTGTTTATGAAAAAATTGGGTCAAGAACTGCCAAGACCATTTCATCATTCTCTTGTGTTAATGCTGTCTGTGCTACTGGTTCTTCAGCCGATGTTAGCACCCATCGTCTACGCACAAACTGTGATTACGCCAGACACCGCCGCGCCCGCGGCTAATCAACCCACGGTTGCAGAATCTCTTAATCATACACCGGTGGAAAACATTGCCACACCTAATGGGGGCGGAGTTTCTCACAATAAGCTTGGGGAACTACAAGTTGGTAACGAGGGGTTGATTGTTAATAATTCAGCCAGTTCAGGAATGTCAACGATTGGTAGCATTGTGGTTGGCAATGGCAACCTTACTTCCGGTAATGAAGCACGCATTATTATTAATGAAGTAACCGGAACGAATCCATCTTCCTTGCAAGGCCCAACGGAAATATTTGGCAGAGAAGCCGAGTATGTCGTGGCTAACCCCAACGGCATCAGCTGTAATGGCTGTGGGTTTCTCAAAACTCCTAAAGTCACGTTAGCGACCGGAGTGCCCCATATGGATGGCGCAGGTAATATAGACCATATCACCGTTGATAAAGGCAACATCCTGATTGAAGGTAACGGCGCTGATGCCAGCCAGACCGACTCCTTTGATATCATCGCCCGTGCTACACAAATTCACGCTGCCATTTATGGTGGCAATACAGTGCGCGTTACAACAGGGCGCAACCAAGTCAATTATCAAACGGGTGTGGCCACTCCACTTGCTGCTACGCAACAATCCGAAGCAAACAAGCCCACCATTGCGATTGATGCATCTGCTTTGGGTGGTATGTATGCGGGAAAGATTTATCTTAAAAGCACCGAAGCAGGCGTTGGTGTTAATGGCGGCATCTTGCAGGCCAGTAACGGTAATTTAGAAATCACCGCTGATGGCGAGCTTGTGCAGGCCGGCACTGCTTCTGCTACTGCAGATGTGAAGCTTACCTCAACAGCCAGCAAAGTGACCCATACCGGCAGAACCGCTGCTGGTGGTTCTGTAACCGTGAATGCACATAGCGATGCAGCATTAGGTGGTCAATATATCTATGCCGGTGATCAGCTTAATCTCACTGCTGGCAATCAACTCACCTTAGATGGTTCAGGCGCTGATTCAGGCTTTGCGTTTGTGAAAGCCAACACCATTACAGGCAATGCAGACTCTATTCGTTTAACACATGTGCTCACTAGCAGTACAGAAGATGTCATATCCATGACAGCCGCCAGCCTCGATATAAGCGATAGCGAGATACTGGCGAACTCGGTGGTGTTTATTTCCACTGGAGGAACCACTATCACGACCAGTCAGATTGTGGCTAATGACGGATTGTCCCTAACTAATGGCAGTTTCAGCGCAACGAACAGCACCTTACTAGCCGACACCCTCTTGCAAAACGTAAGCGGCAATTGGCTAAATGATACATCGATTATATCGATGCTAGGTGATTTGTCTTTAACAGTCGGTGGAACCTTAACCAATCAAGGAGAGCTCTCTTCGGCAACGCATATCGATATAAGCTCACACGATCTAACCAATACCGAAACCGGTGTCATCGCGTCCAACGATGATGCGTTAGTGAGTGCTACACATGACCTAACGAACCAAGGCGTACTCTATACGCACGGCAATATGAACATAGAAGTTGGCAATCACCTACTCAATGACCAGGGTTACATCCTGGCAGAAACTGGCAGTTTATGGATGGGTGGCTTAAACAACACCCGCATGGTCTTATTAGAAAACCAAAGCGGCTTAATCCAGTCTGGCGGTTTAATGACTTTGGTTGCGAACACCATCAGCAACCACCGCGTCGGGAATCCTTCCTTTATTGAGGATGCAGGCGATATCGAGTATTTTGATATCCGCTTAGGTCATGGCAATGACGATATGCTGGCACATACCGGCAAAGACAATCAATGGCTGATCTTTAATGCTGATCCGTATTTAGACGGCGTTAAGTTCATGGTCGATAGTAACTCTACCTGGCAGGCCGATCCCAACCTTCCTCCAGGTGTAGCACGTCAGGTCATTACAGAAACAGAAGATTTTACCGAGCGTGCCGGTGAGATTATTTCCCAAGGCAACCTGGTAGTAGACGCCGCCACCCTCAACCAGCAGGTCAGTTATATCAGCGCCAGCGGCGATGTTGATTTAGGCAATGCCAATGTCACCAATACCGGGATGGATATTAACAGTATCCTGCGCTATACCTGCATGACTTCCGGCTGCTTGCCGCATATCTATAATCCAGTCATCAATGAATATGACCTGGTTGGCTCGATCGCTCCACTTGAAACCTTTGACCTCGTCTATCAATCCGGCCATGTAGCGAGCACCATTGAAGCCGGTGGCACATGAACGTTAGGTGGAAATTTGGTGAATAACCAGACATCGCTTCCAATAAACGGCGTATTAATTACCCCACGTATGGAGCAATCATCGGTAGTCTCCCTGGAGTGAATGTTAGCGTGGGTGGTTTATTTGGAGTAGCATCTGACCCTAACTCCCCCTACTTGATCACCACCCAAATACCAAACATTAATCAAAATAGCTATGTGGGTTCCAGTTACTTATTAGACCAACTCGGTTATCAACTGGATCATACCATCTTATTATTAGGCGATCCTTTTTACGAAACGCAATTAATTGAAGATGCCTTGCTTAAAAAACTAGGAACACGTTTTATTACCCCTGGCATTACCGATGCTAACGCACAAATCACCCAGCTTTATGATAATGCCAAAGAGCAAATGGGTACATTAAATTTATCGGTTGGTATTGCCTTAACCGATGCACAGCAATCGCTTTTAACCAAAGATATTGTGTGGCTGGTGCAGCAAACCATTAACGGTAAACAAGTGTTAGTGCCTACTGTATATCTAGCCAGTAGTCAGGCACAATTACAGGACATCGCCCTTAATACCGGCGCTACCCTTAATGGCCATGATATTGCCTTAACAGGCAACAGCATCACCAATCAGGGCGGCATCCAGGCGCAGCATAATGTCACTATCAATTCAAGCACCGTTTCAAACCAAGGTGGGTTAATCAAAGCGGGTAATAATCTGGATATCACCGCAGACACAATCAGCAACAGCGCATCCGTAGGATCAAGCAGTTATGGCAAAAGCACCTTTGAAACACTGCAACATCAAGGAACCCTTGCCGCAGGAAACAACGTAAACCTCACCACCAGCGGTGATATCCACTTTAACGGCGGTGTGCTCGATGCCGGTGGAACGGGCAGCTTAACGTCGACCAACGGCAATATCATCATCGACAGCCAGGCCTTAAACAACCACACCGATGCGTCCTATCGCCACAGCCATTACACCAGCGACAGCACCTTGCAAATTGGCTCGTTATTAAGCGGTCAGCAGCTGGTGTTAAATGCCGCTAACGACATCACCATCAAAGGCAGCGATGCGCAAAGTGCTGGTGATATTAATTTAACCGCACAGAATGTCACCATCGGTGCCGAAACCGAAAGCTACCATTACCACGAAACCAGCAGCAGCAAAGGCTTTATGAGTTCTAGCAAGAAGGAGGTCAAACAGGATCAGGAAAGCTTGCGAGGTTCTACGTTAACGGCAGGAAATAACATTAACATCAATGCCAATGATAATATCAACGTTACCGCCTCTTACGCAGAAGCAGGTAACGATATCCATTTACTAGCCGATGCGGATAACAATGAAACGGGCGGCATTACCATAGAAGCTGGTAAAGGTTATGAATCCAGCTACGTGTATAAAAAGGACAGCGGTTTCACCGGTGGACTTTCTGGCATGAGTTTTGGGGTGAGCTACCAACAAACCAAAGACAGGATCAACAGCTACCAGGAAACCTTACTACCCTCGATGATGGTAGCCGGCCATGACATTACGATGGATGCCAGTGATGATATCAACATTCTCTAGCGTCGTGCATGCTGGCCATGATGTTATCCTCAACAGCGATAATAACATTAACCTGTTGGCACTGGATGCTGATAACAGCTACGCCGAATCGCATAAGATGACTAGCATCGGCGTAACCGTTGCTATTCAGGAAGGATTTACCGGCTTGATTGATTCTGTAAAAGGATTAGGCGATAAAGGTTCTGGCAGCTATGCAGGAATTCAAACGGCGGCGGATGCCTATAAGGAGCTTCGCAATTTGCATCGATGTATAAAGCCAGCAAAGGCTTTACTGACCCATCACAATTACTGCCTAGCATTTCTGTCAGCCTCGGCATCTCCAGCAGCTCCTCTAAATATGAAACCAGCGGCAGCAATTTTACGCAGACGCAAATTACCGCCGGACATGATTTTATCAGCCATAGCGGTAAGGACACGACTGTAAAGGGAGCGAATATTCTGGCACAGAATGTGAATATGGATGTAGGCGGCGACCTCACCGTAGCCTCAGTACAAAACACCCAGGAAACCAGCAAAAGCGAACATAGCGGCGGCATGAGTGTGGGTATTAGTTATGGTGTTAATGGCTTATCACCAACATTTGGCGCAAATGCCTATAGCGGCAGTGGTGATGGGCACAGGAAGTGGACGGATAATGTCACATCGATTATTGGCACTAACTCAGTTGATATTGATGTAACAGGCAAAACAACCCTAACAGGTGCGATTATCGCGCAAGCAACCCCACAAGAAGATGGCACCTACATAGACGGCGGCAACCTCACCTTAAACACCGGTTCACTGGAAGTAAGCGATTTAACCGATGAGGATATCTGGCATTATGACGGCGCTGGAATAGCCGTTGGCTTTGGCGGCCCTCCAGGACAACCGGTCTTTGGATCAGGTTCTAACCTATCCTCATCCTATACCCCATCCTTAAAGATCGAAGATGACACTAAAATCGGCGTCACCCACGCCACCATCGGTGCAGGAACCATCACCATAGCAGGCCAGGCGGCAACCGATGACCAACTGAATGGCGTTAACCGCGATGTAAACAAGGTTCAGGAAATCCTGGTCGATGAGCATGATCATCTAGATATAGAAATCCCGCTGAGTGGGTTTAAAGATATTACAGATATGGTGAATGATATTGCGGCTAAAATTAAAGCTGGCGCGACCAAAGCAGAGATTGCTAAAATACTGGCCGATTCTGGATTAACACCTGAAAAGAAACAGGAAGCTTTGATTCAAGCACTTGCAGGGGCGATTAGTGAGAAGGATTTAAAGGCAGCTAAAGCACTTACGAACGATTTGATGCAAAATGGTGAGCGAAACAGGAGTGAGCAAAGAAATAAATGACCAGATTAATGGTATGGGTCTTGACAGATCGCTTGGCACTTTACCTTGCATTAAAAGATTATGGTAATAATGACCCCAAAGCTGTAGCGTTACGGCTAGCAGTAATCGGTACTTTTTCGGATCAGATCAGTGGGTTTTATGATGCTCAAGGAAACGCAATCCCAGATCTTTCAAAGCGGCTTGTGGATAATTTGAAAAACAATCAGACATTTATTAATGGTTCACAGAATTTTAAAAATTTATCCGATGATGATATAATAGGGTTGGCAAGGCTTGTTTCAAACGATATGGCATCCATAATAGGGATACCTGCCATCGGTAAAATAGTGATATCAGAGAAAAATAATGAAGGGGATATGAATTATCTTGATGATACAGTAACAATTGATCGAGATTTTTTGTTGAAAAATCCAGATTTCTCTACATTTGTTTCAATGATATCGCATGAAACAACACACGCTTATCAACATAATGCAGAGGTGAGTCTTTTGAGTAGTGATTATGGTTATACCAAAACAAACATTGCCTGTACGTCTTTGGGATTATTTTGCAGCAATGCCTCTCGTATTCATCCATTGATGATTCTTCCTTGAATTCTGATGCGATGCTGCAGGCCGTTATTTTTGGAATTAATCAAGATGGTCATAATTATATCAAGCTGTTAAAAGATCCTAATTCAGGTGATGAAAAAAGCAAAGATGAGCATGAAAAGAGCAAAGATGAGTATCAAAAAAGTAAAGATGAGTATGAAAAAAGCCTAGCTGATTACGAAAAACAGCCTATTGAGTCAACGGCGTACCAAGTGCAAGGTAGTGTCAAGGCAGCAGTTAACGCATGGTTAGATCCTTCAATCTATGGAGCTAAATAAAAAATGAATAAATTTATAAAAATCATTAATTTTCCTGTTATGATATTTATTATATGCATATGCAGAAACTCTTTTTCTGAGGAAAGATATTCTTATTTTGTAGAAAAAGAGACAAGCTATACCTATCCAATAAAAATAGAGATAAAATATTGGGGAGATCTTGTATATGGAATGGGTGGAAAATATAGCAGAAAGGTTTTCAAAGAAACAATGAATCAACAAAGGGATTACATACTTGAAGACAAACAGGCTTTAATGAGCATAACAGCGAATAACTTAAAAGATCAAATTCTAGAAAACAATAAAGGTTTTAGAGGTGGATATTATAAATATTTGATGCGCCCTGATGGCGGGAATGAGGGATATGAAAATTGGAAATTGGATGATCCTTTGGATTGTGGTTATATTATCATCGATAAAGATGGTTTTATTTGGCCCTTTCTTAAAATGGGCCCAGCTGAATGGCTGTTATACAGTGACATAAGTCTTATCAATCGATCCGGTAGGGTTAGTCGTAACTTTCCATTGCCAAATTATGACCAGAACGGGAAACTTATACCAAGAGAAGGACTTGATCAACATAGCCATTATGCTGGCCAAACATTCGAAGCTAAAGACCCTTATTTTGCACATGGAGTTATCGGGCATTTAAAAGATAGACGTTTTGAAATAACAGGCATAAAGGAGAATGTTGATTTTAATCCTAAAGATTTCAAGGAATAATAACACTTCTTTTGAATCTCAATCAGCCTTTTAAGTTATCACAAGATGGTACTAATTATATCAAGCTGTTAAAAGAGCCTAATTCACGTGATGAAAAAAGCATAGCTGATTACGAACAACAGCCTATTGAGTCAACGGCGTACCAAGTGCAATATGACGTAGAGGATTCGATCAATGCATGGTTAAATCCTTAATCAATGGAGTAAAATAAATGAGAACACTTATAATAATAACCAATTGTATCCTTATAATATTCTTTATATTCCCATGCAGCAACTCTTTTTCTGCAGAAAAATATTCTCATCTGGTAGAAAAAAAGACAAGTTATACCTATCCAATAAAAATAGAGATAAAATATTGGGGAAATCTTGTATATGGAATGGGTGGAAAATATAGCAGGAATGTTTTTAAAGAAGAAATGAATCAACAAAGAAATTATATACTTAAAGATAAACAGACATTAATGGGTTTAAAAGCGACATATTCAAAAGACCAAATTCTTAAAAATTATGAAGGATTTAGAGGGGGATATTATGAATATTTGATGCGCCCTGATGGCGGAAATGAGGGATATGAAAATTGGAAATTGGATGATCCTTTGGATTGTGGTTATATTATCATCGATAAAGATGGTTTTATTTGGCCCTTTCTTAAGAAGGGACCTGCTGAATGGCTATTATATAATGACATAAGTCTTATCAATCGATTCGGTTCGGTTAGTCGTCACTTTTCACTACCAACTTATGACCAAAATGGACAAGTTGTACCGGAGAAACCCCTTGGTCAATATGATCTCGCTGCGGGTCAAGAATTCGAAGCTAAAGACCCTTATTTTGCTCATGGAGTTATTGGATATTTAAAAGATAGAGATTTTGAAATAACAGTCGTACAAGAAAATGTTGATTTTAATCCTAAAGATTTTAAGGAATAATAACACTTCTTTTGAATCTCAATCAACCTTGTTATAGGTATTAAGTTATCAATAGAAATTATAACAGAAAGTTGAAAAGGAAGGCTCTCAGCATGAGAGCCTTCCAACAAAGTTAACATTGCTCGGCGATACGGTAAACTCGTTCTCCATCCTTATTCTTTTCAGATAAAATGGACAATTCTTGTTTCTTTTTCAAATTAGCCATGCAGCCATAAACACTGTGCCTTTGCCAACTCGTTGTTTCCATAAGGGCCTTAATTGTGGTTCCCTGACGCAACATGGTAAGGATCGTGACCTGTTTTGATGTTTGTTTAGGTTCAGTCTTGGTTTTTTCGACAACTTGGTTAATCACTTCTCGCCCAATGGCCAACAATCCCGTTTGCGTGATAAAATGACCATTCTCACCCTGGGTAATGCAACACTTTTTAATCAATGCAGCCAGCATTGATTGTTTTGCTCCTGCCGGAAGGTGGTCCATAAATTTCTCAACCGTAGAATCGGGGAAATTTGCCGCATCTTCAAGGACACGATACTGTGCATTGCTAATTATAGTATTGGTCATGATTATTCTCCTTCTTTGTTAGTTATTAAGTATCTTTTTGACAATCACAGTAACGCTTCTTAGCAAGGTTTAGTCAACTCAATGACGCATAATTAGCCTTATATTTCAATATATTATTAAATCACATAAGCCACTTACAAGGGTAAGAATTAGGGAATAAACTAAACACACAAATGCCCAATACGCGCTAAGTTAACTTGCGTTTCATTGCTAAAATTCGATCGGAAATATCTATTAGCTTTTCTTCGACTTCGTGAACAAATACCATATCACGTCGCGCAACTTTTTCAGGAGCAACACCAAAATTCTCAGAACTTGCTTGGGATAAACGTTCAAGCAAGTGTTTGATATTTTCAAGGCGTGCAAAATAGCGTTGTTTAGCTTCTTGATAATTCTCCATAATTCTTATCCTATTTTCATCAGTTGTGATATTTCACCAACAACCCATGAACGCTTCTAATTCAAAGTTAGTCAACTCAATTCTAAAGAAATATGCCTTATATTTCAATGCGTTGAATCTTATGAAAACAATTGATTTAGGATAACGCCGGGAATATCAATACGTGCATATGCAAGACACAGAGGCATTTCTGACGCAGCAGTTCGTAAAGCAATTAAAACAGGCCGAGTAACACCAGAACCTGACGGCACCATAGATACAGCAAAAGCGGATCGCCAATGGCAAACCAACACCAACCAGCAGCCTTCATCTTCTAATCTTAAAGCCGTTCCAGACATGGCATTTGATGCTGTCCGTGAAACGCTAAAAGAAAACAGCATGCCCGTTGCCGGCAGCGGCACAACATTCATCCAAGCCCGCACGGCCAATGAAGTATTAAAGGCACAAACTAACCGCATACGCCTACAGAAGCTGAAAGGTGAATTAATCGATCGTGCCAAAGTATTAGCCCATGTTTACAAGTTGGCACGTACTGAACGCGATGCATGGATCAACTGGCCAGCACGCATATCATCAACAATGGCAGCGGAACTTAGCGTAGATGCCCACACTATGCACGTGACACTGGAACGCTATGTCCGAGAACATTTATCCGAACTTGCAGAATTCAAAATTCGCATTGACTGAAAGTTATGATGGGTTAGAGGAGATTGAGAAACAGTGGGCCAAGGGCTTAACGCCAGATCCATTTCTTACCGTATCGCAATGGGCAGATACCTACAGAATCCTCTCTTCTAAATCCGCTGCCGAGCCTGGACGCTGGAGAACCAAGCGCACACCTTATCTAAAAGAGATAATGGACAATCTCTCGCCCCACTCCCCAGTGCAACGTATCGTGTTTGTGAAAGGTGCGCAAATAGGTGGAACTGAGTACGGCAATAATTGGATTGGTTATGTCATACACATGGTGCCAGGCCCAATGATGGCAGTATCGCCTACTGTGGAATTGGCTAAGCGTAACTCCAAACAACGTATAGATCCGCAAATTGAAGATACTGCTGAGCTGAAGGAGTTAGTAAAGCCCGCTCGTTCCAGAGATTCAGGAAACACGATCCTTGCCAAAGAATTTCCTGGCGGTGTATTGGTGATGACCGGTGCTAACTCAGCCGTTGGTTTGCGATCAATGCCTGCCCGCTATCTATTTATGGATGAAGTTGATGGCTACCCAGGTGATGTTGAAGGCGAAGGTGATCCTATTTTACTTGCAGAAAGACGTTCAGCCACCTTTCAGCGCAGGAGAAAAATACTTCTGGTGAGTACCCCCACATTAAAAGGATTATCCAGGATACAAAGGGAATTTGAAGCAAGCGACCAGCGTTATTACCATGTTCCCTGCCCCCATTGCAAACATGAACAACCTCTGATATTTGCCAATCTCCGCTGGCCAGAAGGAAAACCCAATCAAATTGCTTATGTCTGTGAAGAGTGTGGGGCATTGATTGAAGAACACCACAAAACATACATGTTAGCTAATGGTCGCTGGGTTCCAAGCAATCCTGGTAATGGCCATACCGTAGGATATCACCTTTCCTCTTTATACAGTCCTGTTGGATGGTTTTCATGGGCCAATGCCGCAGAAATGTATGAAGCGGCTCAGAAAAATCCAGAACTGCTAAAAGGATTCATCAACACCGTCCTTGGTGAACCTTTTGAAGAAGAATATGAAGCACCTGAATGGCAAAGGCTTTATGAACGCCGTGAACATTATCTAATGGGTATTATCCCTGAAGGTGGTTTGTTTCTGACTGCTGGTGTTGATATTCAAAAGGATCGTATTGAATGCGAGATCGTTGCCTGGGGACGCAACAAAGAAAGTTGGTCTATTGATTATCAGGTCTTTCAAGGGTCAACCAATGCACCAGACGTTTGGAAAAGACTAGATCAACTCCTGGATCGTGATTGGCAACATACTAGGGGTTGCACATTACCGATACGAGTCATGAGTGTTGATAGCGGCTATGCAACACAAGACGTCTATAACTGGGTAAAGAATTATCCACAAGCCAGCTGGGGAGCAAGTGGCGCACGTGCTGGATCACCACGCACGGTTGTTGCCATTAAAGGTCGTGATACTGAAACTGCTTTGATCCTTAGTGTATCTAAAGCAGATGTTGGAGGCAAACGACGAGGCTTGCGTGTTTGGAACATCAGCGGTCCCGTAGCAAAGATGGAACTGTACCGTTGGCTGAAATTAGAACGACCAACTGATTCAATGGAAAAATTCCTTCCTGGAAGCTGCCACTTTCCTGAATATGATGCGGAATATTTTAAGCAACTGACTGCAGAAAAACGAGTGGTGCGGATGCATCATGGATTTCCCAAAGCAACATGGGAAAAAGATCCAACCAAGTCAAATGAAGCACTGGATTGCCGCGTCTATGCAAGAGCAGCCGCAAGTATTTATGGCCTTGATCGTTTTACGGAAAGACACTGGCTGCAAATGGAGGAGGCATTAGGGAAAAGCCTTATACCTATCGTAAGTGTCAAACCAGAAAGTCAAACCAACGAAACCGGCCTATCACAAATGGTACGGCAACGACCTGCCACAAAAGCACAAGACCCTTATCTATAAGGAATATGTTATATGACCGATTTAACGACCCTTCAAGCACGTCTAGCAGCTGCAGAAGAAGCCTACCACCAACTCCTAATTGGTGCACAAGCCGTTAATGTGAATATAGGGGGTTATGGTTCAACTACCTACGCCTCGGTGGATATGTCAAAGCTGAAAGCTTACATCGATCATTTAAAGGCAGAGATTAATAAAGTCAGTGGAAATGCACGGCGTGGCATTATTAAAGTAGCATTCTAATGAACGATACATCACACAGAGCTGCATCATTGACAGCGCGGGAGCTTGCAAGCTGGTTGCCTGGTGCATTTTCCGCAGACACCGATACGTTACCAGAGCTTAATACGCTGGTTTCTAGATCACGGGATTTAACCCGTAATCATGGTATTGCCAGCGGAGCAATACAAACCCTGGTAGACAATGTTGTGGGAACCGGTCTACGTCTTGTTGCCTGCCCTGACTATAAAGTACTTGGCAAAAACAAGGAATGGGCAGATGAATGGTCACGCCAGGTGGAATCATTATGGCGTGGTTTCAGTGAAAGTATGGATTGTGATGCTGCACGATCCCTCAATTTTGCGGGACTTACAGTACAGGTATTCCGCTCTGGTCTAATCAATGGTGAATCCATTGCTATACCTTTATGGCTTCCAGAACGCGGCGGTACATTCAATACAGTCATCCAACTGGTAGAATCCGACCGACTCAGCAATCCTGGTGGTCGACCTGATGACAAGAATCTACGCGGAGGTATTGAGATTGATGATTACGGTGCCCCCATAGCCTATTGGATCAGAAAATCCCACCCAGGTGATGTCTATGTCCCTTTTAGTTGTTCACCAGATGAATGGCAGCGTATTCCGGCACGCACGCCATTTGGACGAAGACAGATTCTGCATCTCCATGATAAAGAGCGCACAGGACAAAGCCGTGGCAAACCAATCCTTACTGCCATCATGCCTATGTTTAAAATGCTCGACCATTATGAGCGTTCAGAACTTCAAGCAGCCGTGGTCAATGCCATGATTGCAGCTTTTATCGAAACACCGCTGGATGCAGAATCATTTGGATCCATGTTCGGAGGATCGCTAGAAGATTATATTTCTGCACGCAACGAATGGAAGATCAAGCTTGAAGGTGGATCCATCATTCCTGTGTTTCCAGGTGATAAAGTATCCCCTTTTACACCGAGTCGTCCTAATTCTGGCTACGGTGCATTTGTGGAAAACATTCTTCGTCATATCGGAACAGGCCTCAATTTGCCATTTGAACTACTGATGAAGGACTTTTCTAAAACCAATTACTCCAGTGCACGCGCTGCCTTACTGGAAGCATGGCGATTCTTCATGGGACGTAGACAATGGCTTGGCACCTACTGGGCAAAACCGGTCTATGAGTTGTGGCTTGAAGAAGCTATCAATAGCAAAAAAATCGAAGCCCCTGATTTTTATCAGAACCGCAATGCCTGGACGCGGTGCAAATGGATTGGTCCTGGACGTGGTTGGGTTGATCCCGTGAAAGAGGCACAGGCTTCACAGATCAGGATGGAAGCTGGACTCTCTACATTGGAAGATGAATGCGCCCAACAAGGATTAGATTGGGAAGAAGTACTTGAGCAACGCGCCCGTGAAAAATCACGCATGCAGGAACTTAGGTTAACAGCTGCAGACCTTACACCAAGTATGGCTGTAAAATCACTCCCTGGTCAAAAACAAGATAAAAACAATTCGGAGGAAGACAATGCGAGCATGGAATAAAGCAGCCGGTGAACCTTGGGCCATTACCGAAGATGTCCTTCATACTATTTTAGAAATCGCAGCCAGGGAGAATGAAACTCCTGAAGCAGTCGCTGCAAAATTAGGACGTGAATTAAAAAACACCCGTACCAGTAACGAACGTGATGGGGTGGCTATTATTCCTGTGGTTGGCCCACTCTTTCGTTATGCCAATATGTTTACTCAAGTAAGTGGTGCCTCTTCCTATGAAATCATTGCCAAAGATTTTAGTGCTGCACTTGAAAATCCTGATATCCACGGAATTATCCTAAACATTGACTCACCAGGTGGCGAAGTAAACGGCTGCGCTGAATTGGCCAGCATGATCTATGATGCCCGTGGAAAGAAACCCATCATTGCTTATGCCTCAGGAGATGCCGCATCGGGTGCATACTGGATTGCTAGCAGTGCGGATACCTTAGTGGTTTCTGAAACCTCCGGCATTGGCTCTATTGGTGTTGTTGGCGTGTATCGATGTAGCAAGGAAACTGAACAAGCCGTAGAAATCATCTCTTCACAAAGCCCCTATAAAAGACTGGATGCCAGCAGCGAAGAAGGACGTATCAAATTACAGTCACGCATTGATGCCATGGCGGAAGTATTTGTCCGTACGGTTGCTCGCAACCGCGGAGTCGATCCACCAACAGTGCTTGAGCGGTTCGGCGGAGGAGACATCTTAATTGGAGAACACGCCGTTTCAGCAGGACTAGCCGATAAGTTGGGATCACTCGAAAAACTCATAACTACATTATCAGAAAAACAAAACCCTGCAATGAAGCAGGGTTTTGTGTTTAACCCCATTATAAAGGAAACCATCATGAATCTTGAAACACTGGCCATCGATCATCCCGATCTGCTGGAAACTATTCAAACAAAAGCGAAAGCAGATGAGCGCAAGCGCATCAGTGACATTCTGTCTTCAGGACATAATACACTTGCTGATCATCTTGCTTTTGAAACAGACCTTCCTGAAGAAGCAGCAGCATCCATACTTGCTAAAGCACCAAAGACTAATGAACAATCAGGCAATAGCTTTGATCAAGTTATGCGTGACCTTGGCAATCCAAAGATCGCTTCTGCCTTTACGCCTGACGAGGAAGATCCAGACTTAATCGCTCAACGTTTAGCAAACTATCAGATATAAGGAAACACTATGACTGCTCAAGGCTTTATAAATCAGGGTGCTTACGCCCCAGATAACTTACTCGGAGGAGAATTTCCACGAGTAGCTCGATTCGTAACGATTGCCAGTGGTACTAATCTTGTCATGGGATCGGTACTCGGCAAAATCACCGCCAACAGTAAATATAAGTTGAGCGCTTCGGCTTCAGCAGATGGATCTGAAATACCGGATGTCATTCTTGCTGAAGACACGGACGCAACCTTGAATGACAAACAGGCTGCTGTTTATTTCTCAGGGGAATTTAACGAGCTGGCGCTAACTTTTGGGCCAGGCATTACCGCTAATAGTGCACGGGATGGCTTACGCGATAAATCCATCCTATTAACCAAAAACCAAGGAGCATAAAACCATGGTAGATATTTTCTCGACTTCTGTACTCAATAAAACCGTTGAGTACTTACCTCGTCCTGCCTCATTCTTACTTGATACCTTCTTCGGACAAATGCAAACCGAACAAAACGAAGAAATCCATTTTGATATCGATAAATCAAAACCTCGCTTAACTCCTTTTGTCTCACCGCTTGTGGCCGGAAAAGTCGTGGCCAACGAAGGGTATGAAACCAAAAGTTTCAAACCTGCTTATGCAAAAGATAAGCGCCGTTTTGACCCTAATGCCCCCCTGAAACGCAGCATCGGTGAAACCATTGGTGGTAGTCTTTCTCCCTTGCAGCGACGTGAAATGGCACTCAATCGTGCGCTCAACAACCAGCTTGAAAACCTGACACGCCGTGAGGAAGTCATGGCTTCTGAAGTGTTGCGATTAGGGCAAGTAACGGTAACAGGGGAAAATTATCCAACTGTTGTGGTGAATTTTCAGCGCGATAGCTCGCTTACCGTGACATTGACGGGTGGCAACCGATGGGGGCAAACAGGCGTAAAACCACTCGACTTAGTCGAAGACTGGTCAAATGCCGTACAGAGTAAATCTGGAGCAGCCCCACGAAGCGTGATTATGGATCCTCTTGCTTGGCGTTTGTTCAAGAATGATGACCAGGTCACCAAGTTATTGACGTATTTTCGTGGAACGAACAGCACCATTTCCATTGATCCTATGGTACGTGGTCAGGGCAATGATAAGGCACGTTATGTTGGTTCCATTGGTGATTTTGATTTCTGGGTTTATCAGGATAATTATGTTGATGATCTGGGTAATGATCAAAAAATCTTACCTGATTATACGGTCATTATTGGTAGTACTCAGCAGATTGAAGGAACACGTTGTTACGGGGTGATCCAAGATGAAAAGGCTGGATATATTGCACAACGTTATTTCTCAAAATCATGGTTAGAAGAAGACCCAGCTGTACGTTGGCTGCTTTTACAGTCAGCTCCCTTGATAGTGCCGTATCGTCCCAATGCCTGTCTTTGTGCAACCGTTAACTAGGAGAAAAAATGCGTATCACATCTCATACGACCCTTGTGGTTGGAAAGCCAGGAAAGGCAGAATCCGTTTTGCCTGGAACGGCGGTCGACATCGATGATGATGAAGCAGAAGACCTCATCCATCGTGGCCTTGCCGTCAAAGTAGTGAAAACAAAGTCAAAAGTCTCCCATATTGAATCGCCTTCCGATGAGAATGTCCAACAACCCTCAAACGAAGAATCTGCAGTATGAGCTCATTAGAACAATTCTCTAAATCGATCAATGTGCTTTTTAGTATGCTGGGTATGGAAGCAACTTATATTCCGACCAATGGATCAGCCATAGAAGTTAAGGTTATACCCAAGCGCCCAGATACGATTTTAGGACTTGGTGAAACCAGCATTTATAGCGAAACGGTACTTTTTGATTTGCGAACAGAGGAAATTGCTGAACCCCAAGCTGATGACATTCTTGAATATAGAGGCGTACAGTATCGCATATTAAGCGAACCAAAACGCGATCTGCACCGACTTGTATGGACAGTGGAAGCCACAGAATCAGGATAGAGGAATATGCGTCTTAATGCAGCAATACATGGCCATCTGAAAGAGTATATGGCAGCAGAAGTGATCGCGGCAAAAACCGCAGTTACCAATGCCGTATCGGAGGTGGGCAACGGTATCAAACAAGATCTAAGATCACAGACAGAATCCGCTGGACTCGGTAAAGGAGTAGCAAACGCATGGCGTCTGCAAATATATCCTAAAGGCAAGAAATCGTTAAATGCTGCTGCCTATATAAAAACCAAAGCGCCGAATATCATCTACGCCTTTGCTTATGGTGTAACGATAAAAAGTGGAAAAGGATTTTTTCTGGCAATCCCAACACCAGCGGCACCTAAAAAAGGCACCAATGGCAAACGGATAAATCCGTCTAACTTTCCTGAAACTACCTTTGGAAAACTAAGGTTTGTTTATCGCCCACGAGGCTTTTCTCTATTAGTTGTGGATGATCTACGTGCACGTGGTGGTAAGCGAAGTGGATTTACGAAAGCAAGTGCTTCAGCTATCAGTAAAGGACGGGTTGCCACGGTGGTGATGTTTATCCTTGTACCACAAGTTTCATTTAAAAAACGCCTTGATATCGAGTATGTTGTGGATAAATGGGGCTCTCAAATATCACATTTGGTGCTTAATAACTTGCCTGAGGTAAACATAAATGCCTAGCAAACGCGAACAAATCATACTGTCGCTTTATAATACTTTAAAACCTTTGGAAAACGTAGGGATAAAGGTATGTAGGAACCTTGATAAGCCTCAAAAAATAACAAGCCTTGTTATTTTACGTGATGGGACATCAGAAAATCCTGAAATACTCCTCTCACCTACAGCTTATATTTATGAACATAATGTAACCTTGGAAATTCTTGTCCAACACCCAGATGCACAAAGGAGGGATGCTTCTTTGGATAATCTTTTGGTAACGATTGGTGGGCTTATCAATGCCAATAGAACACTGGGTGGATTAGCCGAATGGATGGAGCCATCTCCACCTGAATTTACTGAAGAAGCAATTGAAGGTGCCGCAACCATCCGCATGGCCGTGGTGCCTGTCATGGTTCGTTTTATGACCTCCGATCCACTGGGAATATAAATTCAGAAGGAATTATACTTTTCTCACCGGTCCAGGATATGCAGCCACCAAGGGATCTGACGTCAAAAGGGTAATACCCTCAATCATTGCTTGGCAGACAAGGATACGGTCAAAAGGGTCTTTATGAAGAGGAGGCAAACTCTCTACAGCGACAGCATGCTCACTAGCGATAGGTAATTCACTATAGCCATTATCAAGTAATCCTCGACGTAATAACCTTGTGTCTACTTGAAAATCATCTCGTCCTAGTCCACGTTTAATAGCTATTTCCCATAAACTCGCCGCACTAAAAAATAATTCATTTTGTGGTGATTCGATCAAAGCACGTGCTTCTGCTGACAAACGGTCTGGTGTTCCAGATGCCCATAGTAGCAAATGCGTATCTAACAACAATTTCATTCATTATTCCCCAAAAAGATTCAGAATCTCATCACTGCCCATCTGATCAAAATCGTCCGGTACAGAAATTTGCCCAGCCATAAAACCAAGCCGCTTTAATTCTGAAGGTTCTGGTGCGTTGAGCGCTACGACTTTAACAAGTGGTTTTCCTGCCTTGGCAATGATAAAAGGCTCCCCGTTCACAGCCTGTTCAATAAGCTGTGATAAATGGGTTTTGGCATTATGAATGTTGACAGTATGCATGGCTATTTTCCTAAACTTAGTCTACTTAGCTTAGTCTATATTATAGAAAATGTCAATAGGCACATTAGGACTCGGCAACCGTAGAATTCCATGTGTTATCTAGCAAAAATCAAAATATGTGGCAATTTTTATAAAATTATCCTGTTTTTGAAATAGTGCAACAGGTTGTTGCACTATTTCCTGTTTACTAAATTCTCATATCCCTTTAAAATAGGGCGCTTGATAAACAATCCTCCTTTAAGTGTCGAATTTTTTATGGCTACAGACTATGACCTATCTTTAAATTTTATGGCATAATAGGACATATATGGACGCTAAATTGCTTGTACATGAAAAAGTCATTTTGGATACCCATTCCTTGATAGAAATTCGTGTATGGCATGTTCCGAATCCCGTGCCCCCATCAAGGCATAATCTTAAGTATTCTATGGTTTATATCGTAAATAATAGACGAGTTATTGGTTATGACAACGAACGAGGAAAAGGGGATCATCGTCATTATGAAGATGAAGAAACCTCTTATCATTTTGAGTCCATTGAGAAACTGCTAGCGCATTTTAAGGCAGATGTGGAAGCAATACGAGGAGAGAAAATATGACCGATAAACACATAAACATCCATGTCGGTGAAGGATTTGATGCGGTAGCCAAACGTGTCGCAGATGCATGGCATCGTGCTGAGCGTGGTGAGAATGTAAATGAGCATCACATTACTTTCATTAGTTGGGATCTGCTTTCTAGCGTCATGACCACTAGACGCTATGAGTTATTACGTTATATCCATAAACATCCTGCTAAGAATATTGCTTCACTTGCACGTGAGATGGACCGTGATTATAAACGTGTCTACCAGGATGTGCACGTATTAGAGTCAGCAGGTTTATTAAACCGAGAAAATGGTATGCTTCACGCCGACTATAGCCGCATTGATTCCACTATTCAGCTTTAATCCAGCCACATTAATAAGGCATTGAAAATTAATCATCAAGTAGACTGTTAAGCTGATTATGACAAGCGTCCATCGGCTAGTTAGTATTGCTTTAATTGTTTCTTCAGAAAGCTCTTCTACCGCATAAGCCATTGGCATCATTAATTTAACCTTCATTCATTCCTCATACGTTGCCCTGGATATAATGGTACCAATCATGGTTCATTTTATGTCCTCTGATCCACTCAATTAACGAAGATTTCTATGATGAAAGCCTTGCCAATGCCTTCTCAACCGCATGTGAATCTGTCGCAATCACTTCCAGAAATATCCGAGTTGCACGTTCAGGCTGCCTACGTCCTTGCTCCCAATCTTTAATGGCGCTCAGCGCAAATCCAAAATGATCTGCAAATTGTTTTTGATTATAACCAAGTTTTTTGCGGATAGATGCTACATCAACGGTCTTAGGAGGAATTACTTTACGGGTGGGTAAAGGAAGTTCTCCACGACGATGGGCCGCCATTTCACGAACCGCATGCACAAGGTCATGTTCCGACTTCTTTATTCTAGGCATGTTCCTCTCCTTTCATTGCTTTAATCATTTCTTTCAGAAGCTTTTTATCCGCATCCGAAATATTTTCCTTCTGGTTTTTGGCGTAAATATCAAGAAGATACACCGCTTTATCACTTAACCAAAAATAATATAAAATCCGCACTCCCCCACTTTTCCAAGAGCTACGCCTGGCCGCCCTCGCTAAGCAGCTTAGAGCTTTACGTTCATAGCTTCTGGTACGAATTATTTCCATACTCTAATGGTACGGCATTGCCGCCCCAAAGCCAATAGTCTTTTTAACATTCTGAAGGAGAATCTTTATGGCACGTTCCTATGGGACAGCAGCGCAGCTGCTTGTCTTAAAAGAAAACACTTACGGCACACCGCCGTCAGGCAATTATGAGAAAATGTCTTTTTTCTCAAGTAGTCTGGGTGCAGAACAACCTCTGATAAACGATGCAGTTTTAGGACTTGGTCGTGAACCCCATGCACCATTTCGGGATGTTATGAAAGCCGATGGCGATTTGGTGGTCGCTGTAGAACCACGAGACTTTGGACGCTGGTTACAGTTTCTTATGGGTGCTTCAACGGATGTGGGTGTTGCTGCAACCGGCTCTATCACGTTTACTGCCAACCCAAGCGCAGGGCATACGATCACACTGAATGGTGTGATCTGGACATTGGTTACCAGCGGTGCATCGGGCAACCAAACCAATATTGGCGCAAACCTTAACGCCACATTGACACAGCTGGCAACTGACCTTAATGCTTCCTCAAATACCAGTCTTACTCCAGCAAGTTATACCAGTGGTAGCGGCAAGCTGAACATTACCTTCAAAACCAATGGTGCAACAGGCAATAATTTTACACTGGCTTCCGGCCATGCAAACGGCATGGTGAGTGGCCCTACCTTATCGGGTGGTGGTTATATTCATACCTATATCAGTGGTATTCCGACACTTCCCTCCTTTACAGCTGAAGTGGGACATCTAAATGTCCCAGCATACTTTGTTAATACCGGCTGTATGTTAGGATCAATGGACATGGATTTTCAGCGTAGTGGCAGCGCAAAGGCAACTCTTAAAATCATGGCCCAAGGCGAAACACTAAATACCGTATCGGGTGGAGGAACCCCCACTACTCGACTCTATAAGCCATTTAGCCAATTCAACGGCTCAATTTTACGCAACGGGGTGCCATTGGCAAATATTACAGGCGCTAAATTCACCTATTCAAACGGACTGCTAATTGTCCCTAACCTTCGTCCAGATGCACTGATTGACGCTATTGACCCCACCCAAATTACGATCAATGGCAGTGTTGATCTACGCTTTGCTGATACCACACTGTTAAGTGACGCCACTAATGGCAATGCCATTGAGCTTCAGCTGCAATACCAGTTTCCAGGACTGGATGGGAATAACTTTTTACTCAACTGGACATTCCATTCTGTCCATCTACCTCGTCCAAAGATGCCGATAAATGGGCCTGGCGGTGTGCAGGCCAGCTTCAACTGGCAAGCTGCCTATAACGATAATCTATCTAAATCCGCAACGGTAACCCTTAAAAATGATGTGAGTGCTTATGCTTAAACTAAATCTTAAAACCGAACCCTACTGGATTGACCTGCCTGGAACCGTAAGAGTTAAAGTCAAACCTGTTAATACGGCTATCATGAGTGCCGCTCAAGCTTCCGCCTCTACCAACTATAATAAGATGGTAGATCGTGGAGAAACAGATGTCACCAATGATGCACTTCGCAAAGGGTTGAGTGAAAGCCTTTTAGTTAATGCACTGGGAAAATTTGCCATCCTTGAATGGGAAAATGTCTTCAAAGCAAATGGCGATGCCCCAGCTGAAGTGAATGACATCAATATTGAGCAGTTGCTTGATATCTGGGTTATCGCTGATGAATTCCTCAAAACCTATATTAGCCAGATGAGTCTGATAGTAACTGAGGGAAACGTATTCGCGCCCGCTGTGAATGGCACTTTGGAAGCGGTGCCAGCTACTGTCACCAGTGCAAAATAGCGGGCGCAGCATGCGCAAGTGGAGAAGCTGTTGAAGGTAAGTTTTGTCCTTACATCGAAAACGAACCCCAAACCCTACCAGGCTGGCAATTATGGGATCTGGTCTGTAAAAGTCAAAGTCAGCTACGCATTGCCCCGTCTGGAATAGTGATAGGGTTTGATGCAAACACTGTCCTGAAGATCGCCGAATTACTCTATTACGACCTCCCTCTCCTTATCCAACTTTTGCCCTATGCCGAAAGCGGCATGGTCACAGGTATCAATAGCCATCGCAATAACGAAGAATCATGACCGTACAAAATATTGCCATCCGTGTCGCTTTTGAAGGAGGAGATAAAGCCGAACGCGACATGAAACAACTAGGAGATTCAGGTGAGCGTGCCATTAAGAAAATTCATGACGCCACAAAGCCCACAGGCGATGGATTAAAAATCCTTAATGGCATTATGCATGAAGTTAAGGGTGGATTTGAAGAATTTGCTGAGCACGGAGGAGCAATCAGTCGTATCTTATCAGGAATCAACCCTGCTGGTCTTGCTGCTGCAGCTGGCATTGGTGCTATTGTCTTTGAAATACACAATGCCATTGAAGCTGCTGAGGAATTTAATCAAGCACAACGCAGGCTTGAAGCATTATTGAGAGCTACTGGCGGTACAGTAGGTTTAACTCAAAAAGAACTCACTGAATTTGCCGAAGAAATGGAGCATACGACACTCCTTACTTCAGAAAATGTTCAACAGGTTGAAGCAGTTTTGCTTACCTTCCGTCATATACACGGCGATACATTCAAAGAAGCCACCAAACTAACCGCTGATTTGTCTGATGTCTTTCAAAAGGATTTTACATCAGCTGCCCGCACACTCGGCCAAGCTCTAGATGATCCTGTTAATGGCCTAGATAAACTGGCACGTGCTAATGTCAGATTATCCGAAAGCCAAAAGGAGGAAATCAAAACACTTGCCCAATCGGGACAGATACATGAAGCCCAAGCCAAAATTCTTGAATATTTGGAAAGCAAATTAGGTGGAACAGCAGCAGCACAAAACCAAGGTGTTACAGGTGCCACTAAACATTTCAAAGACGCATTGGATGAATTAAACCGCGCTATTGGTCTTAATATTGAGGATTCTAAAACCTATGAAAACATCCTAAATGGATTAACCTCCGTCTTTGAAAAAATGCGAATGCACGTCCGTCCCCTGGCCGAAGAGGAATTGGCGGATCTTAACAAACGCATGCAATTGATGCAAAGTGCTGGCACTAATACTTTGTTTGGCTTGGTTGAGAATCCCTTCTATAACAAACTCAAAGAGCAGCGCGGTGAACTGGAAGCTGAAATTGCCAAAGATACTGCAGACAAAACCGCAGCACGCGATAAGGCAAGGAGAGATGAAGCACAAACACGTGCTGAAGAGTTGCTTGCCATCGAAAAAGACCTCAACAAAAAAATCAGAGAAGAAACCCAAACAGAACGCGATAAAATCATCGCTGAGTCTGAAACATTTAAACAACGCATCCGCGGACAACTCCAAGACGATAGCAGCAATAAGGCCGATGTGGAAAAGCGGCTAGCATTGGCAGACAAACTCAAAAAAATTGAACTGGATAAAATAAACCAAAAAGAAGCCGAAGAAGCTAACAGATTAGCCGAGGCTAATAATAAAGTCGTTGAAAGCCTGCAAAAACGGCTGCGTGTAGAACAACTGAAACAAAAGCAGGATGGTGGACGTTCTTCATTCGTGCAAGGAGAGCTCGACAAACTTAACCCCAATGCCAGCTCTAAAAACCATCAGGAAGTAAAAGCACTCGCTGACCAGATGTTTGATCAACAGCAAATGCAAAAGGCAGCAGATGCGCATGAGAAAGCCATCAAGAAAATCAATGATGAAATCCTAAAAACCAAACCTTCATTTGAACAAGCTAAACTCTCACTTGATGAGTGGAAGGATGGATTAATTAAAGATTTAGGCGGGACAACCCAGGAGAACCAGAAATACATTGAACTGATTGAGCAGATTTATACCGTTCGGCTAAAAGAAATCTATGACAAATCCCAACTCGATAGCGATAAATGGGCTGATGGTGCTGCACGTGGACTCAAGAAATACTCTGATGAAGTCAGCAATGCAGCTAAAAATTCCGAACGTGTCTTTAGCAATGCCGCTAACAAAATCGAGGACTCACTCGTGGATATAGTGTCCTCCGGTGAATTCAACATGAAGAAATTAGGCAGTTTGGTTACCAGCATTGAACAGGACATTATGCGATCCTTTATCCGAGAGAATATCACGGGTCCTATCTCAAGTGGTTTAAGTAGTTTCCTTGGTGGTGGCAGTTCAGGCGGTGGGATTTTTGGAAGCCTATTCAGTAGCATTTTCCACGAAGGCGGTGTTGTTGGGGAAACCATGACTTCAAATCGCTCCCTACCTGCCTTTGCTTTTGCCGGTGCACCACGCTTTCATAATGGATTGATGCCGGATGAATTTCCAGCCATCTTGCAAAAAGGTGAAACGGTGATTCCGCGCAATAAAAAAGTGGGCGGTATGAATGTAACCTTTAATATTTCAACACCAAACGCCCAGAGCTTCATAGATTCTAAAGGGCAAATCATGTCGAAGTTTGCCAGTGAGATGCAACGACATAATGCAAGGAACGGATAATGTCAGCATTTCATGAAGTCCAGTTCCCACCCAAAATTGCTTATGGAGCAAGCGGTGGAGCGGAATTCAATACCAGTATTAGCACCACTTTTTCCGGCTTTGAGCAGCGTAATATCAATTGGCAGAAAGCCCGTGGTCGTTGGGATGTATCTACTGGGATAAAAATCAAAGCTGACATGGAAACAGTGATTGCTTTCTTTCGTGCCAGGTTTGGTAAAGCATATGGCTTTCGTTTTAAAGACTGGAGTGATTATCAGGGAGTTGGGCAAATACTTGGTTCCGGTAATAGCACACAAACTGTGTTCCAACTTATCAAGACTTATACCAGTGGCGGCTATACCTATGTGCGAGAGATCAAAAAGCCCGTGGCTGGCAAAATCAAAGTTTACTTAAACGGAGTGCTGCAAAGTTCTGGTATGACATTCGATACCACTACAGGACAGGTAATATTCAATACCGCCCCCGCAAACAATGTGATTGTCAGTAGCGATTTTGAGTTTGACGTGCCAGTGCGCTTTGATACTGATGCTCTGGCTGTGCGTGCTGATGCCCCTGGCATTTTTGTGTGGGATTCCATTACTATTGTGGAGATAAGACTATGAGAACAGCAACAACCACTATGGCCGCACATCTTGCAGGAGAAGTCACTTGCCTTGCGATTTGCTGGCAGCTGACATTGACCAACGGTACCATTATGGGATTTACTGATCATACCTCGGATCTTATCATCAACCATATTCTGTATAAGGCTGCGACAGGATTTTCACCAACCAGCGTAGAAACCAAAGATAGATTTTCTGTCGATAATCTTGATGTGGCAGGTATCCTTGATAGCGCCACCATATCCGAAGCCGACATCATGGCCGGCCTTTATGATTTTGCTGAAATTCTTATTTTTATGGTAAATGTCACAGACTTAACACAAGGCATTGTTATCCATCGACGTGGTTGGTTAGGTGAAGTAAGCTTAAAAAACAGCCAGTTTATGGCTGAAGTACGTGGGTTAGCTCAGAAACTTCAACAGAATATCGTTGAGCTTTATAGTCCTACATGTCGTGCTGTGTTTGGAGATGGACGCTGTAAAGCAGACCTACCCAGTTATACAGTGGCAGGAACGGTTAATACCATCATCAGTCGCCAGGTGTTTCTTTGCAACGGTATGACTCAATCGGCAAGTTACTTTTCTGGTGGAGAAATCCAGTGGCTTACGGGAAGCAATGCTGGACGCCGCATGGAGATTAAAGAATTTGCTAATGCACAATTCACATTGGTGTTGCCTATGCCAAATAACATAGAGGTCGGTGACACCTTTAACGCCATTGCAGGGTGTGACAAAACTATAGGCACTTGCGCAAACCTATTCAACAATGCTGTGAATTTTCGTGGGGAACCTTATGTACCAGGGATGGATAGGATGCTTTCCACGGCAGCGACGACAGTGTCACAAAATTAGGGTTGACTATCACTAAAAAATGTCGTATATTTGTATTATAGATATGTCTTATTTTTGTTATTCTAATATATTGAAATATATGATAAAAAAAAGAAATATAAAAGATAGAATATGGATAAGGATTTCCCTTAAAAAAGGGGACATTTTCCTGCGCAAAGATTTTGATGACCTAGGGGGATATGACCAAGTTGGCCGAGCCTTGAAAGAATTGGTATCTGAAGGTAAAATTGCAAAAATTGGCTATGGTTTATATACGCGTTTGAAGAAGTCTATCTTGACCGGGAAACCCATAACCAGTAAACCATTACCTGTACTTGCAAAAGAAGCCCTCATGCGTTTAGGAGTCAAGATGGCTTCTTCTAAATTTGAATCCGATTATAACGAGGGAAAATCAACCCAAGTTCCTACCGGAAGGCTGATCGAGGTCAAAAGTAGGGTAGTCAGAAAAATAGGATATGAAGGAACCTATGTCCATTACAGCAGGCCGTCCCAGTAAAGAAGAATTTGAAGAGATTGTCGTGATTAAGAAGCTGGCCGATCCCGCTTTTGCTGAAAAGGATTGGTTTGTCACACAGGTTATCAGAACTATTAACCAAGTTGAATTTGAAGGGTTCCACATTGCCTTTTCGGGTGGAACCGCACTCGCAAAAGCATACCATCAGATTGAACGATTTTCAGAAGACATCGATTTTGTGGTAGAAGGCAAGGATGACCTCAATGAAAGGGAACGATCAAGCTATAAAAGAGGCCTGATAGAAAAATTAAGACAAGATGGCTTGTCTATTCAAGACCAACAAGTCAAAACGTCCGATAAATCCCGTTATTTTGTGATTGAGATGGACTATGAGACTTATTTTGACAGACCCTCTAACCTTAGGCCTCATATCAAAATAGAATTTGTCATGAAGAAACCTCGAATGCCTTTAAGTATTCGATCCGTTGCTTCATTTTTCACAGAGATTTCTGGACGTGTCCCAGAAGTTGAAAAAATAGGGTGCGTTCAACCTGTAGAAATCGCGGCAGATAAATTAAGTGCACTGACCTGGAGGGTCAATGAGCGGAATCGAGGTTCGGCAAATGATGATCCTTCTATTGTGAGACATCTGCACGATCTTGCTAAACTTAAAGAACTTATTATTGTGTCGCCGGATTTTTCAGCAATGGCAAAGGATTCGATAAAAAACGACGAGCTCAGGTCAAGAGATCCGGCTTTCAACGAGAAGTCCCTTATCGAAAAATTGAATATAATGATCACTAAATTTAAACAAGACGAACTTTATCAGGACGAATATAACCGGTTTGTTGGAGCCATGTCTTATGCATTGTCAGACGACCAAATTCCCAATTTTAATACCGCCCTTTCTGCATTAGAAGAATTAATTGGTAAAGTAACTTCTTTTTAGAACTAACATTGTCGGTGATTTTTTAGAATCCTATAGCCTAATGTTATTTTAAGCTTCTCACAAATGACCTCTAATCAGAAAATTATCTCCCAAGCCCGGACATGGCTTGGCACGCCGTTCCACCACCAGGCTCGACTGAAAGGAAAAGGCTGTGATTGCTTAGGATTGATCGTTGGGGTAGCCGATGAGTTAGGATTAAAAGATTAAAAGATAAACATGGCCAACCACTCGCAGGCTATGATGAAATCAGCTACTCCAGAGAACCTAACGGGACTTATCTCATACAAAAACTGACAGACTTATTGGATGAAGCTCCCATTAACGAAGGAAACGCTGGGGATTTGGCTTTATTCAACGTAAGGGATAACCCACAACATTTAGCTTTTCTCACAGATTATAACGGGATGCTGGGAATGATCCATGCTCAAGCACAGGCACGGCGAGTGGTCGAACACCGCCTGGATGATGATTGGATACAACGTTTGGTAAAGGTGTTTCGATGGCAACCATAGTTCTTGCTGCCGCTGCAAAATCAGGAGCCTCAGCCCTGGGTGCTGGAAGTTTTCTATCTGGTATTGCCGGTGGTATAGGTGGTTTCATTGGTGGTTTTGTAGATCGTTCCATCTTTGGAAACCATGCACGTATTCATCAGGAAGGTTCGCGCTTAACTGACTTAATGGTACAGGCTTCCACCTATGGAAAAGCGATTCCGTTGGTCTATGGTAATGCCCGTATTGCTGGCAATATCATCTGGTCACTTCCCATCCAGGAACATGTAACCACCACGACACAATCATCAGGCGGTGGTAAGGGTAGCGGTGGCGGCTCTCAAACCTCAACAAACAATTACAGTTACACAGCTTCACTGGCAATTTCAATTTGCGAAGGCCCCATTACAGAAGTGATACGTATATGGGCAGATAGTAAGCAGCTTAACCTCATAAAAGGCAATTATACGCTTTACCTAGGTGATGAAACTCAACTACCGGACACGTTTATTTCATCCTTTTATTCAGGTGGGCAAACTCCTGCTTATCGAGGTATGGCCTATATTGTTATTAAGGACTTTCCACTTGAAGAATTTGGAAACCGTATCCCTAATTTTACCTTTGAAGTGCGGCGTACCATCAAAAAATCCTACGACCTTGAAGATAAAATTACCGACATTACCTTGATCCCTGGAGCTGGTGAACTGGTCTACGACACCGTCATACAAGAAAAAGCCCTTGGCAAACGAGATGCTTCTGGAAATTTCGTTCAAAGCGGGAAAGCCATTAAACTTAATCTGAATAATTTGAATAACAAAGCTGATGTGCTGGTAGCACTTGATAATTTGAAAGCCACCCTACCTAATGTGGAGTGGGTTTCCGTAGTGGTCAACTGGTTTGCTGATTCACTAGATCCAGCTATATGTGTGATTAAGCCAGCTGTTGAATTTGGCAGCCAAAATACCAAAGTTACACCTGATGATTGGGCCGTGGCTGCGTTTACACGCGAGACTGCCCATCATGTCTTAGTCTTCCCTGATGGCTCCACTACTTATGGCGGAACTCCCACAGATAAAAGCATCATTAGGCTTTGCCAAGAATTAAAAACACGTGGCTATAAAGTATTGCTTTATCCTATGTTACAGGTAGACACTATTACACCACAAGCCAAGCCATGGCGTGGCAAAATAACCCCAACCGATGTCGCAGCGGCTAATGGCTTCTTTACCCGCACGAATGGGTATAATGCATTTATCACGCATTATGCCAACCTCACTGTAGATGGCGTGTTGTTGAAGAATATTATCGATGCCTTTATCATTGGTTCAGAGTTGGTGGGTTTAACACAATACATGAACCCAACAGGGGTGTTTCCTGTCGTAACACAACTTAAAAGTCTCGCTGCTACCGTAAAAAACACCGTGGGCTCCAATGTAAAAATCATGTATGGCGCAAATTGGAGTGAATATCACTCGGTCAATGGCTGGTACAACCTCGATCCACTGTGGTCAGATCCGAATATTGATACGGTAGCGATTGATTGCTATTTCCCCCTCACCCCAGATTTGCCACAATCACTGATTGATTATGAGAAAGTATATGATGGCTGGTCGAAGGATGAAGGTTGGGATTATTATTACTTAGATGCTGCCCAACGTACAGGTAAGACCAATTACGGATCACCTACCTATGCTTGGAAGAATATTCGGCATTGGTGGAACAGTACGCACACCAATCCTAATGCGACTGCCACTGCCTGGTTCCAAAAAGAAACCTGTTTGGTTTTCTGAACTTGGCTTTCCTTCAGTTGATGGATGCTCTAACCAACCGGCTGCATTTGCAGACCCTGACTCATCTGAAAATTCTTATCCCATAGGCAGCCGTGGCAGGGTTGATTTCCTTGCACAGCACTGCCCTTGAAGCTTCGATTGATTTTCTTAATAGCCAAAATGGGAGGAAGCCAATTTTGTGCCCAGGAAATTTATTTGGACATGGGATGCACGTCCCTTTCCTTTCTTTCCTGACCTTAATTCTGTCTGGGCTGATGGAGGCAACTGGAAAACTGGCCATTGGGTGCAAGGGAAGCTTGGGATTTCAAGTCTTGGTCAGATCGTCTTCAACCTGCTCAAAAAAGTGGGATACGATAGCACAATGGTTGATATCAGCCGGTTAAATGACATTGTTTCAGGGTTTATTATCACCAACCGCCAAACCGTACGTGCCTGCCTTGAACAGCTGGCTATGGCTTATTTCTTTGACATGGTCGAATCAGATGGGATACTAAAGTTTATCAAGCGGGGCAATGCTTCGCAGATCGATATCGACTTTAATGAATTAGCGTTACATGACGATGCAAGTCAAACTTTCATCGCTCCCCACCCAGAACTGGAATTACCGCGCCAGGTGGATGTGATTTATCTTAGTCGCAACGCTGGTTACAAACAGGTACAAAATCCTCATTGAGCAAACCGTCAATGCGGTCGATTACAGTAACGATCAATTTATCCATTGTGCTCAACGACCAGGAAGCCAAATCTGTGGCAGATATTTCCCTCTATAATGCGTGGGTTGGGCGTACACAATACCAGTTCTCAGTACCTCCCAAATATGCACTGCTTGAACCCACCGATGTCATAACCGTTACCAAGGACAATGCTGCCTATTTGATGCGTATTACATCCACTAAGTTAGTGCGCGAGCTTAACCGACCTCGCCGTACTGAATGGTGCCAATGTATGTGTGATTGGTGAGAAATTGTCCAGTTTCAAACAGCGACCCTCGTGGATGCTAATCAATATCGTCTTTCTAATCTGCTACGTGGACGACTGGTACGGTGGGCAGTCGGCACTCATGGTGCTGGTGAGCGTTTCATCCTATTAGCAGCGTTCCCGTGAGCCTATGGCATCATCTAACTGGGGTATGAATAAGAAATATAGGCTGGTAACGTTGGTTCTACACTTGCAGCCTCCCCACAAGACTTTGCCTTATTCAGCACGGGCTTTAAAGCCTTATTCACCCCGTACATATAGCAGCAAATCCGCAACCTCCTACAATGGCGATCTCATCATTAGCTGGAAACGGCGGACACGTATTGGTGGTGATTGGCGTGATGGGGTAGATATCCCGCTTGAGGAATCAGAACGATACGAGGTGGATATCATGCTGGGCAATGCCATAAAACGCACCTTTCTGGTCTTGTTTCACCTACCGCAACTTACACTACCCAGCAACAAAATCCGTGACTTCGGACAGATACAAAATAACGTTACCGTCAATGTACAGCTCTCATCCACCGTCGGACGGGGCTATGCAGGATATGCCAGCCTTTAATCTTTAACACCAAAACAACCAAACCAAAGCCACTACCATAAATCAAACTTGGGCAGTGGCTTTTTATTGGAGGAGCCATGACCCAAGAACAAGAATCCCAACACCTCGATATGCATGTCGCCCTGTGCGCGGAACGTTATAAATCCCTCGAACAGCGACTAGACCAGTATTGAACGCGTTATGTGGTGGACTTCCACCGTGCTGATGACCCGGCATGGGTGGAGTTATTTTCAAACTCATGACAATTAAGGGAATTTTATGATTACATTGCTCAGCTCGCTGCTTGGTTTTATTAGCGCAACATTTCCTAATTTAATCCAGCTATTCCAAGATGCATCGAATAAGAAGCATGAAATCACGCTACTTAATATACAGAAGGATGTACAGGTACAGGAACGGAAGGAAAAGCTTGAAGAAACAAATACTCAGGCTGAGATCGCTGAAACCCAAGCACTTTATAAGACCTATAGCCTAGGCATCGGCTGGGTAGATGCACTCAATGGGACGGTACGACCGATTATTGCCTACAGTTTCTTCATCTTATACGCCACGGTTAAGGTAATGCATTTCTCGACAAATCTGCCATGGTTGCTTTGGACAGAAGAAGATCAGGCTATTTTTTCTGGCATTATCAGCTTTTATTTTGGTCAAAGGGCCATGAGCAAAATTCATAGAAAAATAAGCTAATAATCGTTCTAATTCAGTTGATTAACTCCAAAATAGAAGCATTCATGTACTTGTTAATTAAACCCAATTAAAGGAGACAAGACAATGAGTAAACTTTTTTATAAGGCCATGATTGAAGATGTCCAAAACAATAAATGTAGCGAAGTAGAAGTTGAGAACCTTCTGAACTTTTATGAATATGCGGTTAAACGCATGGCTACAACAGTGGCTCGCAAATCATGGTTTGAACTGAGAGACTTTTGGAATACTAAGAAAAATAGAATTAATCATTTTAGCCTGATGATTGAACGTGTCGATATTTTGGGCCAAGATCAATGGTGGGGAACTTTTGAATATAATAATAAAAGCTTGAAAGTAAAAGCCACCCTTGAAAAGAACTGACCATCCTGCGTGCATCCTAACCGGATGCACGCATCTTAACCTTTATGACAGCTTCTTATACATATTTTTCTGTAATTTGAGTAACACCTGGAATTTCCTTTAATGGAAACATAAATGTGAATGTACTACCAATTCCGTTCTTATTATTTTCCGCCCAAATAGTACCTAAATGTGCCTTGACAATTTCTCTTGAGATAGCAAGCCCTAAACCCGTTCCACCGGCTTTAGTTTTAGTAAGACTGCTTTCAAAAAATTTATCAAATATTTTAACCAATTCATCCTCTGGAATACCAATCCCTTCGTCTGATATTGAAATGATCATACCTGGTGCTTGAGCCACTCCATCAAGAAAAATAGCTTCTGGATTGACACTCTGGGAAATCCTTATGGTTCCCTTCTCAGAATATTTGACAGCATTACCAATTAAATTGGTCATCACCTGCGCCATCCGTCCCTCGTCTACTTCCACTAATGGTTCGTTAGCCATGGGTTGAAACACCAGCTTCTCATGTTTTGCTTCCACTACTCCACTGGTTTCTGCAATAACGGTTTGAATCAGATCACTGAACAGCAATTCTTTACGCTCCAGCTGTACCGCCCCTTTCTCAAACTTAGACATATCTAACAGGTTATTAATCAAAGCCAAAAGCCGATCACTCGATTTATGAGCACGCTGAGCATAATTAAACAGTATATCATCATCTGAGGTATTCCATTCTTCGACCAAAAGGCGCACAAAACTAATTACTCCATGAATAGGAGTGCGAATTTCGTGGCTCATATTCGAGAGGAAGTCTTCTTTGACTTTGAGAGCGTATTCTAGATCTTCGGTGCGTTCTTGAACTTTTTGCTCTAAGAATTGATCTCTTCGTTCAATCTCAGAAAGCATCTCATTAAAACTATTGGCAAGGAGACCAAGTTCATCATTGTATAATATTTTAGCCCTAGCCGAATAATCTCTAACTTCCCTAATAGATTGCATACTTCCAACCAGGCTCAATATGGGAGTTGAAATAACCGCCTGTAATCGTACGGTTAAGAAATAAGCAATGATAATGACAAGTATGATGACAATGCTAGTTGTCACCGCATATATTGCTAAATGTGAATAAATTTCATTTAGATCTGACTCAATATACATTGCTCCATCAGCTTGCCCCCCTAACGAGAAAACCTTTTGGTATATAACTAGGCTGGACCAATTGAACCAATAACCAAATTGTAGAGGCTTTTTTGGACATGACAAAGATTCTCCCTTTTTGAGATAAAGCGCAAAAAGTTCTCCGTTATTTTTATATAGGCAGGCCAAACGAATCGAGGGAATTTGATATAAATCATAAAGATCCTTCTCAGCTTTTGATTCTTGATCAAAAGCCAAACGTGAAATAGCACGACTCCCTATCACTTTATTTAATAGAGCTATCTCTTGAACCATAGAATGTTTTGCATCTCTGACATCATTTAAAATAAAAGCTGAACTTAAAAGGAATATAGCAACGCCAGACACAAACATAGCTAATACAATAAGCTTATGTTTAATTGAAGAATGTAATAATTTATTAATTATTCTCCTCATACCCCCTCAACGCACAATGACTAATCAAGACCTCAAATTTCCTCATCTTTCGATTATGAAGTTATTTTGGGACGATGTCAATAATACAATTTTTAGGAAATCTGTAGTTTCTGCGCATTTCCACTTACTCATTGTGATCTCGATTGACAATACCCGTGATATATGTCAAAAATATAATAGGGTTAAGGGTTGAAGCCGACAAGGTTTCATGTTTTTGGGGTTTGAATAGATTGCGGGATTTAAATTATGTCGTTTAAATTGATAAGTTCATGTTTTTTGGGGTTTCTAGTTTTTTTTATAAATCCAATTTCAAGCGTGCATGCCGAAGAGGCAACGGAAGAAGTCAAAGAGCTTCTTAACACATCGTTAACAGATATATTGAAACAACAAAATATTAGGGTGACTTCTGTATCAAAGAAGGCAGAGAAATTATCTGATGCAGCAGCTTCTATTTATGTTGTAACGGCTGAAGACATCCGGCGTTCTGGGCTTACAAGTATTCCAGAAATACTACGACTGGTACCAGGAATCCAAGTCTCACAGATTACTTCTAATAAGTGGGCTATCTCTGCACGTGGCTTTACAGATCAAATTGCGGCTAAAATGCTTGTTATCATCGATGGAAGGAGCATTTATACACCGCTTTTCTCTGGTGTTAATTGGGATGAACACGATCTCATGATTGAAGATATTGATCGCATTGAAGTCATTCGTGGCCCAGGCGGAACCCTATGGGGAGCTAATGCCGTTAATGGGGTTATTAACATTGTAACCAAAAAAGCTAAGGACACACCTGCTACCCTCATGACCGCAACTTATGGAAACTATGAGAATGGAACTGCAGGAGTCCGTAAAGGAGGCCAAATTGGGGAAAATGTCTTTTACAGAGTTTATGGTAAATATTTTGATCGTGGCGAATCTCAAACCAATTCAAATCAGGGAGCTGGAGACAGTTGGCAAATGAAGCAAAGTGGCTTCAGGATAGATGCTGAAAATATTGAGAATAATTCATTTACCCTGCAAGGGGATCTTTTTAGAAGCAATCAGGATAGAGATGTTATTCTTCCAACATTGACGACACCATTTACAGAAAGGTTAGATTCAGAAGAGACAAGAGTAGGTGGAAATATTCTTGGTCGATGGGAAAAGAAGATAGCTGAAAATTCTTCAACAAGTTTACAGGCTTATTTTAGTAATATTCATAGAGATAACCCACTAACGTTAGACCAAAGAATAAACACATTCGATTTGGATTTCCAACATAACTGGCAACTTGATGAACGTAATGAATTGATCTGGGGAGCAGATTATCGATTTATTACTAGTGATACCAATGGGACTGTTTACCTCAATTTTGATCCTGCGAACCGCTCCACAAATCTTTTTAGCATCTTTATTCAAGACAAATATAGTGTAATACCCGACAAATTATTTTTAACACTAGGAACAAAACTTGAACACAACGATTTTACGGGATTTGAATATCAACCGAATGCTCGTTTAACATGGAAGTTATCCGATACGAAAACGCTATGGGCTGCTGTTTCAAGGGCTGTTCGGACACCAAGCCTAGCCGAGGATGATATCACCATAGTAGTAGGAAATCTTAAACCAGGATTTGCCCAGTGGTTAGGGCAAACGAACTTTGATTCCGAAGATTTAATTGCTTATGAAATTGGATATAGGGTGCAACCCCAAAATAACTTCTTTATGGATTTCTCAACATTCGTTAATGACTACAGCCACCTAAGATCATATGAAACAGGGACTCCATTTATTGACAGCTCAACCTCGCTCCCTCCTCACCTGGTTGTTCCAATCCCGTTTGGAAATAATGCTTTTGGACAGGTATATGGATTCGAAACAGCTGCCTATTGGGATGTCACACCTAAATGGCAACTTTCTGGTGGCTATTCCTTTGATATAGTTGATATTCATACAAAAGCTGGCGGCACAGATACATTATCACAAATAGATGAAGGAAAAACTGCACAAAATAATTTTAACCTTCGTTCTCATTTGAGTTTACCTCACAATTTGGAATTAGATAATTCTCTCTATTTTGTCGATAACTTATCAACTATTCATATCCCCTCATATTTAAGATTTGACACTAGTTTTAGTTGGAGTCCAATAGCTGGATTAGAACTAAGATTGGTCGGACAAAATCTTTTTGATAATTCACACCCTGAGTTTTCTGCTCCACTACAAGGGGATGCAACTCAGGTAGGCCGCAATGCATACGGTAAGGTAACATGGAGATTCTAGAAATGTCAGCAGCTCTCAAATTACAGGAAATCAAAATAGATCCTTTACATAAAATGAAAGAGCTTTTGGGTTGTGATATTAATTTAACATCCCAAGATATATACCAATATAACTTTCCTAATTATGAAAAGAACGATATTTTGGTCAAAGACATGCATATGAAAATCAAAGATTATGACATGCAGACACAAAGTGGCAACTATCTTGCTGAAGGATCAATATTACTTTCTGAAATCACATCCTTTCCTGAACTTGATTGGGAACATATGCCTGGTAGCATCCTGATGGTACTAATCACGCAAATAGGGAAAACTATTCATAATGTTTGTAGTGATATTAATGGGGTAGGACTAACGCACGTTAACGGAAGTATTAGGAGAGCAGTTCCTCTCAAACATATAACTTTCAGATTTGATGGTAGAATTTATCTTAAAATGGGAAGTGTTTGGTGCAAATCAAAGAATCAATTTCTTCATGAAGACAGGAAATTCGCAGAATTTGAGACGCTTTCGTGTGGTATATCCCGTGATTACAGCAGTGTAACTGAAAAAAGATCTGCTCAGAAGCAGTCTATACCTTCTTAATTTAAAATAATTTATTATATGCTTGGTGATACACCTTATAAATTAATAACAAAAAAGGGAAAATTAGCGCAGCTACGCTTTATAGTACCAATTCTAATATTATACTCCGCATTAACATCAAATGCATTGGCAACTAAAGAGTATAACAAAGAGTTTAAAGAATATGAGATTATGGCCGTCTTTGTTTATAACCTCATAGAATTCACTGAATGGCCTGATAAAACCGCATCAACTCCCACGCGTATATGCATTTACGGACAAGACCCCATTGGGGAACTGTTATCCTCATTTTCAAAGAATAGGAAATTTAAATTTCCTATTCTTGTAGTTGAGCAAGTTCCAGATAGCGAACTCAAAAAATGCCACATTCTTTATGTTAGTCCAGCAGCTAAGGATTATGAAAGCAGCCTCCTTACTTTAACTAAGAATCTACCAATCTTAACGGTAAGTAACAATAAAGGATTTGCAAAGCGCGGTGGAACAATAGGCTTTACCTGGAATGGAGATTCAATCGCACTCGAAGCCAATTATACCTCTATAAAGAAAGCTGGCCTTACTGTTGATTCAGAGTTATTAGATATGGCCCATATTTACAAATAACAATCCGCTCATAATACTTATATAAGTAGTATTATTTGAGTAATAATAGTTGAAAAACACAATTTGACGTGATACGATTGTTCTTGCTTCACTCATATGACTGATTCAATTTAGGGGAACAACGTTATGCTTAAAGAAATAAATTCTTTTTTACCTAAACCTATTAATCAAGAAGATATACCCATCCTACTTTCATATTTTACATCTATAAAAAGCAATTCTGCACTTACCGAAGATGAGAAATCATTTATTGATAAGGCTATTTTGACCCTTAACTCGTAGGTCAAGCATTGGTGGCGATCATATTGACAAACTACTATAACAGCTCAATCTAATTAAAAGTTGTCAACTCATTTATAACCCTATGCACAGTATTTATGACGGCTTCATACGAGTTTTTAAGAATTGCCTTTTTGTGCACAGTCCCCGTTAGAACGAGGTAGTTGTGCTGAATACTACCCACCGCCACCCTGCTTCGCTAAAGCTTCGCAGGGCTACGCCCGGAGAAGATTTAGCGATGCAGGGTGATCCTGCGTAGCTTTAGCGAAGCAGGACTGACTCCCAAACCCCACATTCATATCTTTCTAAAATTTCTCACAGCCTCAGAGAAAGCTGGCCATTCATTTTGAATCTTGCAAAATTTACAAAAAAGCATTACCATCCCCCCACTTTGCCCACCAAAGATTCTAAACAACAAATTCTGAATCTATTTTGTGAGGCAAACATGTACTTCGTCTACCTACTCCAAAGCATTAATGACAACTCCCGCCGCTACATCGGCTTCACCACCCAAACCGTCCAGTCCCGCTTAGACGAACATAACTCCGGTAAATCCATCCATACCAATAAATATAAACCCTGGAAATGCATCACCTACATCGCCTTTGAAAACAAAGAAAAAGCCCAAAAGTTCGAAACCTACCTCAAACATGGTTCCGGCCATGCATTTGCTAAGAAGCATTTCTAATTGCCGAAGAGCAATTACTTCAGGAGACATCTGTAAATAAATTCTTTACAATTCAAACCTAAGTATCCCCCTAATTTATACTGACTGAAAGCGCCCTCTATATTTCCCAACTTCTTCCTGAAAACGACAGAGTCCTTTCAGCCCAGCTTTTTTCTTTCTGATCATGGAACTTTTCCCGTTCTGAAGAAACAACGCTATTCTGTATCTGAACACGACCTGCATACATACCTTTGGTTTGCGATAAAGCCTCGTCCTCTAAAATATATAATGGTGTGTTTCCAAGATAGCGTTCTCCAAAATCGTCCATTATCTCAAGCCATGACGAACGCTCAGAAAAAGGCCTCTCTGCTTTCATTATTCTTTGCTGCTGTTCATCAGTCAACGTTAGGCTTACTATCACTTTCTGGTCATTTTCGCCAGAAGGTTTCACCTCGACTACTATACCATTTAACCCAATATTATTAAGGGCTTTCTCTACGTAAGGAACCCTTACTTTTTGTTGTTCAGAAGAAATACTATTTCCCTCTTGTTTCCATGTTACGTTAGGATCAATTATCCCTGAAAGTGCATTACATAACGTGACTGGTTTTTCGGGCGGAATCACTACGATCACTGCCTTCGCATCCTTTAACTTTAAATTGTCTGACATACAGGCCGCACCCATATGAGTGTACGTATAATGGTCACGAGAGCGTTCGCGACCATCTGAACAAACTATACAGACTTTTCCTTGAGTATTTATGTTGGTTCCCTTTATATCCCCTAATTCTAACGAGTCGATGATAATTGCATCCGTTAAGGGAAAGTCACGATCTGGTCCTGTTCGTTTTTCTAATGTACCGCTGATCTTTTTTGATTCTTTGGGCCCCATATGCTCCAATAGAGGGATATTAATCCTGTGGGTATAAAGACGGTCTAGCGTTTCTTGCGGAGCATGTCCTTCAATACGGAGTGTTACAGTACCATTTTCAGCTGCTGTGAGCGTTGCTGGTGCAAAATTGGCAAAAGGCTTCGTGATTATTGAATTCCTTCCGTGACCGAACGTGTCTTTTTCGTCTGTAAATAAAACAGGTATCCCTGATTCATTTATGAATGTCCTTAAAGAAGAATCAGGACTAAGATTATTCGGATCAATAGAACGAGCCAGTTTTTTTTCATCATCCCAAACTTGACCGATAACAATACCCTTTACATTATCCAGTAAACCTTTTGCCTGAGCTTCCTGAAGGAATTTGCCAGATTCTTCAGCAGAAAACGTTGATTCTATGGCTAATAATGAAGGCTCTTGTAAGTGAAATTGAAACGGTAAGCCTGCCGTTAACACTATACGGTCTAGGAGTGTCGCATAAACTGGTAGAGTGCCTTTGGGGATCAATAACTTATTTCCTGGTATAAGCCCTTGATATACCGTGATGGGTTCTAGCTCAGAAATAGTATCTGTTGCTTTAGTGGCCCTTGGACAATCCAAAATACAAAGTGGATTAGCATAATAGGATCTAACAACACCACGTTGTCCCAGTATATTATGTAAGCAAGAAATATCACTAAAGCCAATCAATGGAATCCCTCTTTGAGGAAGGCCGTGTTGCTGCCCGGTTGAGTCCGTATAAAATTTAGAAGCAAGCCTCGGCGTAAAGAAATCATTCGGTAGGATTTGTCCTGGATGTTTCTTTATCCATGCATCAGCAATGTTGGCCTCTACTTTTTTCCAATCCTTATCGTATTGATCAAGCATGTTTGCCACTTCAAGCGCTGTCATGCCTCCGTCCACTTGTATAATGGCTTCTACCCTTGGGTTGTTAAGCATATTGATTAAGTGCCTGGCCCTTTCCTCAACCGTATTGGCTATGGAACGACCTTTAGGATACGGGGCAAAACTATCATCAGGCAAGTAAGGTGAATATCCCTCATTTCTTAAAAGCTTTTTAAGCTCTTCGCTATAGTCTGTAGTGAATTGAACACGTTCCTCATCCGTTACATCAAAGAATACCAACCCACAACACGAAGAAGCCGCAATGCCAATCACAGAGCCATTCTCCGGATGCTCTTTATCGCGTATCAGCGGTGTAAATTTAGATGATATTTTGGCCATGCCACTATCCTCTATTAATAAATTCGCGTTTTATTATACCATATTAACAATACGTTTCGGTGACAATGACCATATTGCATATGAAATAACAGAGTCCTTTATGAAATATAGTATAATAGGCTTCTAAGTAGATAGTTGATACGCAGCAATACTTAATATCAGATTAAAAGTTGTCCGATTATGTATAGCCCCATGCACAGTATTCATAACAGCTTCATACAGGTTTTAAGAATTGCCCTTTTATGCCTTGTCCACGTTAGAACGACGTCTTAGTGACGCAGACTTCCCACCGCCAGTATCTTTTAGGAAACCGTTCTCTATCCACGACTAGCCTCCCATGTAGAGCCCACGGATTGTGGACTTTTTCCGTTACTTCTCCCTGACTTCTCTCAGCTAAAAATAACATATTTTTTTCCAAAGTACGGGGCTTTTCTACTCTCATTCTCAAAAATTCGTACTTTAGAAAAGTCCGTACGATTTTTTTAGTGCAGGAATTTTGGGGCTTCTCGAAAACACCAGAGATTAAAAGTTGCTACAAACAACACTACCCAATCCATGTCTTCAAGATATTGTTATAAATATGTCACACTTTTATTTTTCTAGACAAACCGTCCCAGTTCAACAAACCTAATATCTGTACCCGAGGAGTTTCATGATGTCGAATAAGAAAGGCTCAGATTCAACCGAATAAAGGACATGATAATAACAGAGTACACATTGAAAGGACGAGTGTTTAAAGATAACAACACTCGTTCAACCTCATTTTGGGCAAAATCAAAAAATGGGACCATTTTGGTCAGAATAGCTGACTTGGCAGTTGAAAATTATTTAGCACCAAAATCAACGAAAGATGACAATGTTAGTTGGGTTGAAAAAAATATAGAGGCCATATTAGAAAACATAAGTTTCAAATATGAATTTAGTCCAGAAATCTTCTGATGGTAGGGAGTTCTCAACATGACCAATCGTTATGGATTAACTAGTCTCGCCTAAAAAACCCATTTTTTGTTTTAATTTAGCAATATGACCGCCCCTGTGGTTTTATTTCCCTCCAGCATTGCACGGTAAAAATGAGCCATAAAATCACCTTGAGTATCTTTCTGAGGTTAAATCCAACAGCCATGGCGATCGCATTCATTTTATCCCCCATTATTCCCTTCAGGAAGTTACGGTAACCCGTGCTCCGGTCATGCTTACAGTGACCAATAATCGGTTCAATGGCATTTCTTCGTTTCTGACGTTTCCGTTTCGACTGCGTTATCCCACGCTTCTGCCTCGCTAAAATAACTTCTGACTCAGTGACATCGTGACCACGGTAACCTAAGTCAACGTAGGTTTCTTTGGGCATCACTCCCGTTAACCTTACTATTTGAGTTAAAGCATCCTTCAATGTCCTGCTATCATGAGGATTGCCGTGGAATGCTTTTGCTCCGATGATAAAATTACTCTTATTTGTCACCGAGTAGCTCACTTTGCAGCCAAACTCATATTTCTTGTGGGCTTTGCCCTTGCCAATGCATTCAACTTCTGGAGCATGCCAGGAATACAGTTTATTCTTGTCATGCTTTTGCCGATTTAATAAATCACGAGCCTGATCCAATCCTGCTCTCATCAATGCAGACCATTCGCTGTTCCCCTGAACAGACCTTTCAATATCGCGTACAACACGACCCAAATAATTCTTTACCTTCTTTATTTCTTTCCGGCCACGACGATGTTGCTTCGCTGCCATGTAGCGATTACCCATGTACAGCGCTTGTTTACTCAGCCTCACATAGCTCTGACGCAAACCTATGCCCAGCTTTTCCGCTTCCTTTACCAAAGACTCACGAGCCTTGTGGTACAAATGAGAATCCGTCGGAAAGCAAACAGCCTTTTCCTGTACCGTCGTATCAACCGTTACCCTTTCAAGGTCAGCTTTCTTGATCGTCCCCGTGAGAAGACCCAGACGGATCGTCTCATGTAACAAACGCTCAAATCCTTGCTCGCCTATCCGCGACTAACCTCATCCAAGACAGAGGCACCAGCCTTGCATCCGTAGCCGGCGCCATTGCCGCTTATGTAGCCGGAGCAAACGCCGATAATATTAATTCCAGTTCCAGCATCGCCAGCAACGCAGCGCAAAATAATGCGTTAGACACAATTTGGGATGGCTTGTTCGTAGCGGCAGATGGTGTTAAGATCGGTTATGGATATTTTGTTGATGATGATGGAATAGTCAAAGAGGGATTCATTGACCTTGCATCAGATTCTGCTGCGCTTGCAATTCCTTTCTTGCCAGCGGGGATGAGTAGGGGAGCTAGGTTTCTGGGGAAAACAGATGATATTGCTAATACGGCTAAAGATATTAAGAAAACGGAAATAATTAAGGATCTACCAAATGATACTTTGGTTTGTAGAGGAGGAAGATGTACAGAAGATACGTTTATAAATGGTTCAGGAGTTAGTGTCGACGAGTATGGCAACTTACATGGAGTTTCGGTTAATAGTAGTCCGGGCAAGTCCCTTGCAGAATTAAGTGAAACAATTCCACATAAGCAAGTAGGAGTGACTTCTGTAGGAAAAATTAAAGAAGCTGGAGGTACTATTGTTCTATCCCCAACGAAAAATAATCCAAATCATGCTACATTGTCTGGAATTTCACCAAAGGCAGCAGAATCACTGATGACGCCAACGATAAAGAATCCTAAATATTGATCTTGAGAAGAGCTATGTTAGAAGAAAAACAAATCAAAGAAATAGAAAATCGATACAAAAATGCTTCCTTGGGTCCATGGCTTTCTTATGTAGAAGGGCGCGATCATGAAAGTGGTTCAAATTTTATAATGACCGGAACTAAACAAAATAGGGGGAATGACATCGAATTATTTGGTGCAACAATAGAGGATCAAGACTTCATAGCAAACGCCAGGCAGGATATTCCAGTACTTTTGGAGGAAATAGCTGTATTAAAGAAAAAAAATAGTATCTTAACGTGGCTAACGATTTGGTTTCAATCATATTGTAATGGCGATTGGGCGCATGAAAATCAGATTAAAATTAGTACGTTAGATAATCCCGGCTGGAGAGTTCAAATTGATCTTGTTGATACGAAGCTAGAAAATTTAAATATTGAGCGCAAAACTTATGAAAACTCCCAAACAGACTGGTACATTTATCATTAAAGATAAAAAATTCGATGCAGCTGGCGATCCAACTAAATTAGAAATTATGATCGAAAGTTTTAGAGAGCTAGTAGAGCAGTAGATAATTAGCTGGGTCAACTCCAGGAACAACCGTAAGCGTCCGGTGAACCGGCTTAAATTAGCAATTCTTAATTCAGTTTGAGGTTCCAGGGTAGCAACTCGTGGATTTTTTGTGAGTTATGATCTTGGATTTTTGTCAGGACGGTTGCCAGGTATTTTTGTGGATTGATGCCGTTAAGTTTTGCCGTTTCGATCAGCGAGAAAGTAGCAGCGGCGTACTCTCCTGTCTTGTCTGACCCTGCAAACATCCAATTTTACGTCCCAGGGCAATGGCTCTCATAGCCCGCTCGGCTGCGTTATTATCGATCTCAACTTTGCCGTCGGTTAGGAAACACATTGATAAATGGAGATGCCTAATAAACGCTAGATCAGCTTATTTTTCTTGATATGAATTCGATTGGAAATTTCCGTCAGCTTTTCCTCAACTTCGTGAACAAACACCATATCACGCCGCGTAACCTTTTCAGGTGCAACGCCAAAATTCTCAAAGCTTGCTTGAGTTAAACGTTCAAGCAGGTGTTTGATGTTTTCAAGGCGTACCAAATAGCGTTGTTTAGCTTCTTGATAATTTTCCATAATTCCTATCCTATTTTCATAAGTTATGATATTTCACCAACAACCCATGAACGCTTCTAATTCGAAGTTAGTCAACTCAATTCTAAAGAAATATGCCTTATATTTCAATGTGTTGAATATTATAAGAACAATTGATTTAGGATAACGCCGTGGGAATATCAATACGTGCATATGCAAGACACAGAGGCATTTCTGACGCAGCAGTTCGTAAAGCAATTAAAACAGGCCGAGTAACGCCAGAACCTGACGGCACCATTGATACAGCAAAGGCCGATCGTCAATGGCAAACTAACACCAACCAACAGCCTGCATCTTATAATCTTAAAGCCGTTCCAGACATGGCACTTGATGCTGTCCGCGAAACGCTAAAAGAAAACAGCATGGCAGTTACTGGTAACGGTACAACATTCATCCAAGCACGCACGGCCAATGAAGTATTAAAGGCACAAACTAACCGCATACGCCTACAGAAACTAAAAGGTGAATTAATCGATCGCGCCAAAGTATTAGCCCATGTTTACAAGTTAGCCCGTACCGAACGCGATGCATGGATCAATTGGCCAGCACGCATATCATCAACTATGGCAGCGGAACTTAGCGTAGATGCCCACACTATGCACGTGACACTGGAACGCTATGTCCGAGAACAATTATCCGAACTTGCAGAATTCAAAATTCGCATTGATTGAAAATTATGATGGATTTGAGGAGATAGAAAAACAATGGGCAAAAGGATTAAAACCAGATCCATTTCTTACCGTATCAGAATGGGCCGATACCTACAGAATCCTTTCTTCCAAATCAGCTGCTGAACCCGGACGCTGGAGAACAAAGCGCACACCTTACCTGAAAGAGATAATGGACAATCTCTCGCCCCACTCCCCTGTGCAGCGAATCGTGTTTGTGAAAGGCGCACAAATAGGTGGAACTGAGTGCGGCAATAATTGGATCGGCTATGTCATACACATGGTGCCAGGCCCAATGATGTCTGTGTCTCCTACCGTAGAACTAGCCAAGCGTAATTCCAAACAGCGTATAGATCCTCAAATTGAAGATACTGCAGAACTGAAAGAGTTAGTAAAGCCCGCTCGTTCCAGAGATTCAGGAAACACGATCCTTGCCAAAGAATTTCCTGGCGGTGTATTGGTGATGACCGGTGCTAACTCAGCCGTTGGTTTGCGATCAATGCCTGCACGCTATCTATTTATGGATGAAGTTGATGGCTACCCAGGCGATGTTGAAGGCGAAGGAGATCCTATTTTACTTGCAGAAAGACGTTCAGCCACCTTTCAGCGCAGGAGAAAAATACTTCTGGTGAGTACCCCCACATTAAAAGGATTATCCAGGATACAAAGGGAATTTGAAGCAAGCGACCAGCGTTATTATCATGTTCCCTGCCCTCATTGCAAACATGAACAGCCTCTGATATTTGCTAACCTCCGCTGGCCAGAAGGAAAACCAAACCAAGTTGCCTATGTCTGTGAAGAGTGTGGGACACTGATTGAAGAACACCACAAAACGTACATGTTAGCTAATGGTCGCTGGGTTCCAAGCAATTCTAATAATGGCAACACCGTAGGATATCACCTTTCCTCTTTATACAGTCCTGTTGGATGGTTCTCATGGGCCAATGCCGCAGAAATGTATGAAGCCGCTCAGAAAAATCCAGAACTGTTAAAAGGATTTATCAATACCGTCCTTGGTGAGCCTTTTGAAGAAGAATATGAAGCACCTGAATGGCAAAGGCTTTATGAACGTCGTGAACATTATCCTATGGGTGTTGTCCCTGAAGGTGGCTTGTTTCTCACTGCCGGTGTTGATATTCAAAAGGATCGTATTGAATGCGAGATCGTTGCCTGGGGACGCAACAAAGAAAGTTGGTCTATTGATTATCAGGTCTTTCAAGGGTCAACCAATGCACCAGACGTTTGGAAAAGACTAGATCAACTCCTAGATCGTGATTGGCAACATACTAGGGGTTGCACATTACCGATACGAGTTATGAGTATTGATAGCGGCTATGCAACACAAGACGTCTATAACTGGGTAAAAAATTACCCCCAAGCCAGTTGGGGAGCAAGTGGTGCTCGCGCAGGATCACCACGCACGGTTGTTGCCATTAAAGGTCGTGATACTGAAACTGCTTTGATCCTTAGTGTTTCTAAAGCAGATGTTGGAGGCAAACGACGAGGCTTGCGTGTCTGGAACATCAGCGGCCCCGTAGCAAAGATGGAACTGTACCGATGGCTCAAATTAGAACGACCAACTGATTCAATGGATAAATTCCTGCCTGGAAGCTGCCACTTTCCTGAATATGATGCAGAATATTTCAAACAACTAACCGCAGAAAAACGAGTGGTGCGGATGCATCATGGATTTCCCAAGGCCACCTGGGAAAAGGATCCAACCAAGTCAAATGAAGCATTGGATTGCCGCGTCTATGCAAGAGCCGCGGCGAGCATTTATGGCCTTGATCGTTTTACAGAAAAACACTGGCTGCAAATGGAAGAGGCATTAGGAAAAAGCCTTATACCTATCGTAAGTGTCAAACCAGAAAGTCAAACCAACAAAACCAGCCTCTCACAAGTGGTACGGCAACGACCTTCCACAAAAGCACAAGACCCTTACCTATAATAAATGGAATAGGTTATATGACCGATTTAACGACCCTCCAAACTCGTCTTGCAGAAGCAGAAGCGGCCTACCACCAACTCTTAATTGGCGCACAAGCCGTTAATGTGAATATAGGGGGTTATGGTTCAACTACCTACGCCTCGGTCGATATGTCAAAGCTGAAAGCTTACATCGACCATTTAAAGGCAGAGATTAACAAAATTAGCGGCAATGCACGCCGGGGCATCATTAAAATAGCATTCTAACATGAGCGATACATCACACAGAGCTGCGTCACTGACAGCACGCGAGCTTGCAAGCTGGCTGCCTGGCGCATTTTCAGCAGACACCGATACGTTGCCAGAGTTGAATACGCTGGTTTCCAGATCACGGGATTTAACCCGTAATCATGGCATTGCCAGCGGAGCAATACAAACACTGGTAGACAATGTTGTGGGAACCGGACTACGTCTTGTTTCCTGCCCTGATTATAAAGCACTTGGCAAAAACAAAGAATGGGCAGACGAATGGTCTCACCAGGTAGAGTCGTTATGGCGAGGTTTCAGTGAGAGCATGGATTGTGATGCTGCACGTTCCCTCAATTTTGCGGGACTTACGGTGCAAGTATTTCGCTCTGGACTTATTAATGGGGAATCAATTGTTATACCGTTATGGCTTCCAGAACGAGGTGGTGCATTTAATACCGTTATCCAACTGGTTGAATCAGACCGACTCAGTAATCCTGGTGGTCGACCTGATGATAAAAATCTACGCGGCGGGATTGAGATTGATGATTACGGCGCACCAATAGCCTATTGGATCAGAAAATCCCACCCA